>QHOX01000372.1 GCA_003219465.1 Verrucomicrobiota bacterium
ACGCATGATGAAGCGGAAGGCATCAAGACCAATTCGGCCTTTGCCGATGTGTTCATGTCGATCCACTCGCGAACCGCACGCAGTTTTGGAATCATTAAGGTGAATGGCGACGAGACGATCCCGACCGATCACCCGATCGAATTCACGAAACGTTTTTCTGATCGAAGATTCGCTGCTGATGTCATAACCCGCGGCGAAAACGTGCGCGGTATCAAGGCAAACGCAGAGTCGCTCGGGCTCGCGCACGCGGCTGATGATGTACGCGAGATGCTCAGATTTACTTCCCAGGCACGAGCCTTGGCCGGCTGTTGTCTCCAGTGCTATCCGCGTTTTGATTTTTGGAAGACCGGCAAGGACGCGATCAATCGATGCAACGATTCGTTCGAGCCCGGCTTCTTCGCCTGCGCCAAGGTGCGCTCCGGGATGCACGACAAGGAAAGGTAATTGAAGCTGGTCCGCGCGAGTAACTTCCTCGGAGAGCGCGCGAATCGAATTTACTCGAAATTGTGGATTCGTCGCAGCGAGATTGATGAGGTAATTAGCGTGCCCAAATATCGACAACAGTTCGCCCCGGTGGACATGATCGAGGAAAGCGCGGATTTCTTCCCGCCTGAGCGGCCGGGCAAACCATTGCATGTTGTTCTTTACGAAGATTTGCAGCGCGGTGCACTGGATCGAACGCGCGCGCTCAATCGCCATGCTCACACCGCCGCGGATGGACATGTGCGCGCCGAGCAGAATTCCTTTTGTCATTTCAAGCGGAGTCGAGAAATCTCGTTACGCAACCCTTAAGCTAACTCCACGGGATTCCTCGACTTCGCTCGGAATGACTAAAAGATCTTCGGATGCCAATCCGGCTTCTTGAGACTCCCTTCGGCTTTGTATTCGAAGAGTTTGTAAACCGGCGTGAGTACGATGCCAGGGCCCTTTGCGCTGATGCGCACGTCAAGATCGATTTTATCGTCCAGAAAATGAATGTCGCCGTGACCCACAACGCTGAAAAGTTGTCCCGCCACATTGAAATCGTCGCTATGAATAATTCCGTCCCTCATCGTAAATTTCGCGCCGGCGTCCCGGGCAATGCTGTAGCCAACACCCGGCACGATATGATTGAGGATTTCTGAAATCGGGCCCAAAACAGGAATCGCGAATACGTCTCCGTTGGTGACTCCGACTTTCCCAGTGCCACGCATCTTCCGTGCGTCGGTGCCGAAGCCGTCGAAATCGTAGGCCCCACTCAACTGCCCACGTACGGTGCGGTAGTGATAGTAGTTGAAATAAAGATTCGTCAGATGAGGAAAGTCGACGTTCGTTACGGCGAGGCCCGCGTGGTAACGCGGATTGTTTTTCGCGAGCGAAATATCGGCGTTTCCGCGCAGCGTACCCGAAAAAATGTCGCCGCGAAAATCGGCAATTTGCAACCGGTCCGTGGTGAAAAGCAATGGGGCCGAGACGCGGTCGAAGGGCAGTGTTTTGCCGAGAAAGACGTAGTCCATTCCAGTTGCGCCATCTACCTTGATTTCCAGACGCGTGTTTTTGCCGCCGCGAAATTGGTAAACGCCATTGGCAGTGACATTGGGCGGTCGCCGAAATTTGTATGGCGCGACAGTCTTCGAAATCTTTGGGTCGATCCAAAAAATTGCCTCGGCTGGATTCAACGAGCTCCGGATGTTTGAGACGCGCACCTCGTGTTTGTTAAAATCGTAGGTGAAACTGCCGGAGCCGACGCCTTCATCGCGTGTGACGTGAAGATCCTCGCAAGTGAGTGCGCCGTCGGCGAAATGAATTCTGGTGTTGGCGCTGTTCATCCATGTGCCGCGGAAGCGGCTGCGCCCCAAAACGACAGTCCCATCGCCCTGCCAACTCTCCGGATTGCGATCCTTGCCACGGATTGCGAGGCGGATCGCGGGCGAACGTTGCCATTCCCAGTCACGGAGAAATTCATTCAGCTCCCGCGGCACAAGTGCACGAAGTGCGTCTGGAGATACTGTACTCTCTACGTTCAGGCGAAAATCGGCCGGCGCATCGAAGAGATCAGCTCTCAGCTGTCCTGTTTGATGGCGCACACGCAGGTCCCGGATGAACGTGCGCTCGCCGTCCCAGGAGAAATCGGCAGCAAGATCGGAGAACGGTACCTTCTTATAACTGAACTGCCTAAAGGCGGCGTGCCCGATCAGATCTGGCCGAAATCGATTAGATCCGAAATCTACCGAGCCGGAGATTTCGACCAGAGGCGGCGAGTGAAACTCGATGCCGGTGAGTGGTTTGCCCAGCCCGAAAGCATCAAGAAAGGCTTTCAAATCCAGGCTGCTGCGCAGTTGGAAATTGGCGACGTTGGTTTCGCGGTGCCAATCAGCGCGCCCCGCAAAATTGCCCTTGCCGTCGCTCCACTCGCAATGTGCGATGTTCAAGTGCTGCTCATTCCATTCG
>QHOX01000373.1 GCA_003219465.1 Verrucomicrobiota bacterium
TAAAGGTCTCGAAAGGTATTCGCCACGTTAGACCTCCATGTTTCCCTTGCACGAAAAGTAGCTACGTCCGCGTGTTCCTAATCGCGGGTTCGGTTGCTTGAAATCGCCGGAGAGGAACGACAAGCAGCCAGTACAAGCTGAATAGGCGCATATTCCTCTTGACCTCTGGCGCGAGTTCTTTGTAATTTGCTCACCGATAAGCAGTCAGCTTTGAGACAACTTCCTCTTTTCTTTGCACAACTCAACCATCAGCTCTTCAAACCAATATGATCCGAGACAAATTCCTTGCAGTTATCTCTATAGCCTGCGTTTGCTTTGTGGCTTCATCTTTGAACGCAGCTACGATTCCCGCTGGAACAACGCTAACGGTAAGCACCGTTAGCCTTGTCACTGCGCAAAGTGTGGTAGGACGAAGCTTCGAGGCGAAGATCGCGCAGGATGTTTCGGTTAAGGGAAATGTCGTATTGAGAGCTGGAACCAAAGCATTCGGAAAGATCACGTCCTCGCGCGCTAATTCGCGCAAATCCGGGCCACTGACTGCGGAACTCGCCTCGATTGATGTGAATGGACGCAGAATCCCTGTAAAGACGAGCAGCGTCCAACCGGCAGGCCCTCCACAGACAGCGCGGCAGGCGCACTATGGACATACCGCCGGCACAACGGTGGTTAATCCTGGAAGCAGGATGCAGTTTCAGCTTCTGCAACCTGTCACGCTTTAATTTCCTCCCTTGCAAGAAGTGCGCGCGACTTCGGTCGTTTTCCTTTTTAGCTGATAGACGCGGCCGCAAAGGACGATTCGGGAATCCCGAGAAGCGGACACGGCGCGCGGGCAACTTCGCATGTGGGCTCGATTCTCCTTGCGCTCGCTCAGTATCCGGTGAGAGCTTCGCTGTGATTAGGACAACCCGATCCATGCCTGGTGTTGCGACCTGAGCAAACAGAGGAAATAACCATGAACTCCTTCTCTCCAAACTATTTCATCCACGTTGCAAACGTTCTCCTGGTGGTGGCTTACAGCGTTCGCGACATTCTGTGGTTGCGTTTGTTCGCAGTGGGAGCCTCGCTCATCTCGATCCCGTATTTCGTGCTACAGCCGGCAACGCTGTGGGCGCCGCTCAGTTGGAGCGTGGTGTTTGCGGCGATCAATCTGCTGCAATCATGGCGTCTTTTCATCGAGCGCCGTCCAGTCAAACTGACGCCCGAGGAGGAAAACATTCGACGGCTTGTCTTCGAGGATTTACCTCCACGGAAGGTCTTGCAGGTTCTGAGCCTTGGCTCTTGGGTCACAGCGGAGACTGGAGAACGGCTGATAGAGAGCGGTAAACTTCCCGATACCATCTTGCTCATCGTTGGCGGGAAAGTGCGGGTGACGAGAGATGGACGCGTCCTCGGAGAACTGATTGCTGGTGATATCGTAGGCTCCGCCCTCATCTTTAGTGGCGTCCCTTCGGACGTGGATGCAGTGACAGTGGAAAGAGTCCGCGCAATGCGGTGGCAGGTTGGAACGCTGCAGAGGTATCTCGCCGCCAATCCCGAGACGCGGGCCGTAATGCAGCGGCACCTCACCCGTGATCTGGCGAGAAAGGTGGAGCGTTTGAGCTAGCTGCAAGGCAATGGCTCCTCCTGCGCCATGCATTCGCATCCACGCATACGAAGTGCGACCGTGCAAAGATAAGCGGTGTCGATCTAATCTGCGACGTGCGCTGCCGTTTGGTGGGCTGTGGTAAGCCAGCGGAAACGGAAAGCCGCTCAGGTGCTCAATGGGTTCCTGTGATCATCTCCTTCATGATTTGCCGGCCTCTCGCCTGCAACGGCCCCATGCCGCTGCCGGGCAGGAACCACATGCCTTTGTCTTGATCGCGGCAGTAAAG
>QHOX01000170.1 GCA_003219465.1 Verrucomicrobiota bacterium
AATTCGCTAACGAGCGATTTTACCTCGTTTAATTCCGCTACCGACGCATCGATTTTCGAGCGACTGAAATCGCTTATCGGAAGTCCTTGCGACTTCCCATTTTCCTTCACGTACATGGACCCGGAACGAGGAGATTAATCCCTGCTCCACGTCACAACTTCGATCGGAACAAACGGCCACGCTGGCACAGTGGTTGCCCGACGTGTGGTTAGTGAGCGAGCAAACTGTGTCTACGATTGCGTCGGCAGCTGGCCCGGCGGACGAAAGGCCACAGCAATGCGGAAAAATCGTCAGCGTGCTTGTCATTACCAATACGTTTTTACCCGGAAGTGGAAGGAATGCCAGTTTGTCGTCTCGCTCCCACCGCGCACAATCCCGTCTTGCATAAGCTGCAAGTAGCTAAACGATCATCGCGCGGGCGGAATGTCAACGCGAACAGCCGCTGGGGAATGCTTTAGCTCCGCATGAAATTCATCCACGGAAATGATGTAATCCATTTTTGCAATCTCCTGCTGCGTCAGCTGATTTGTGCCCTCGTGGTATATTCGCAGGAAATGGTCGTTATAGACCAGAGAAGCGATAAACACCGTATTCCATCCATTTGACCAGAATGGATCTGACCGGTAGGGCCATCCTCTCAGCAAGATCACGCTGCCTGGTGCTGGACGAAGATTCAACGAGCGGAGCGCTTGGATAACGCGAAGCGCCTTCTGCCCTAAATTTAGCAAAATGGGAACGCGGTCAAAACGTCGGTTTTCCCATTGGGTGAAGATCGCAAGGCCAGATGCTGCCAGCAATGTTGCAAACGCACGAAACATCGGCGGGGACATTTTGCCTGCGACAGCAGCCACGGCCGTGCCGATGGGGGCCCACTGGACACCATTCGCCGTCGCGCCTCCCAGAAAGTGCCGGTAACGATGGCGGCAATCGCAAACTGCAATGCAACCAGCGCAGTGGCATCATTCACCAGACTCTCGCCCCCAAGAATCACCTGTATCCGATGAGGAACGCCGAGCCGGCGAATAATCGCCGTCGCCGCAACCGCATCTGGCGGGGAGACAATTGCTCCGAGAGCGAAAGCAGCCGCCCATGGAAGCGCCGGCACAATGGAATGCGCGATCCACGCAACTGCGAGCATTGTGGCCAACACCAGCCCAGTTGCGAGCAGGAGTATCGGGCGAAGATTTCGCCGGAAATCACGCCACGATGTGAACAACGCCGCAGGATAAATCAGCGCCGGAAGAATAAAATAGAACACAACGTCCGGATTCAGGTTCACTGGCGGCAATCGCGACACGAAACTCAAAGCAAGTCCGCCAACGACGAGCACGATCGGATATGGCAGCGTAATCTTGTGCGCGAGAACGGCCAGAACTGCGACGGCCGTCAACAAGAGCACGATAATCTCGGCCTGTTGCATGTTCAGAAGCTGGAGTGATGGAGTAGTGGAGTCATGGAGTAATGGGCTCTCATTACTCCAATACTCCCGTACTCCATTACTCCACCACTGCTTGCTTCGCCCGCGATAATCAAACCCATAATCCCACTCGACACAGCAAAGTGCTCTCGGCTTAATAGCAGATTTGAATAGCCACAGTTATGAAAGAACACGGACGCCGCATCCTCGGCTCCCTTCCCGTTGATTGTCTCCTCCTGGGAGCTGTCGCTGTGCTCACATGCTTCCCTTATATCACCGGGCTCGGTTTTTATGGTGACGACTGGGGGGTCCTAGGTGTTTTTGGCTCGTTAACCGATCACTTTTTTGGGAGATTGTTCTCGTTGCTTGCGCACCACCACCTTGGCCTTTCCCGGCCAGGACAGATGCTGTACATGGCGCTGCAGTACAAAGTTTTTGGTTTTCAGCCCATTGGCTATCATGTGGTGAATACCGCAGTGTTGGCGCTAGGCGCAATCCTGTTTTATCTCACCTTGCGCCAGCTCGGTCAGGATCGTCTCATCGCGCTCAGCGTGGGCTTGGTGTTCTCGCTTTTGCCTCACTTCTCTACCACACGGTTCTGGTATGCAGCTTCTCAGGGTAATTTGAGCCTGGCCTTTTATTTTTTAAGTCTCTACTCCGATTTAAGAATGCTGAAGGCGAATTATTCACGCCGGTGGCTCTGGAAGGGAATCGGCTGGGTGAGTTTACTCGGGAGTGTTCTGTGTTACGAAAGCGTCCTGCCGCTGTTTCTACTCAATCCGCTTCTGGTATGGCATCGCAGACGTCAACTTGAAGTTGCGTCGCGGATGGACCAAGGACAGAGCTCAACTGGGTTGCCGGTTGCGCCTTTGACATCAATGCGACTTGCGTTGCTGCTTGCAACTAATCTGCTTGTGCTCGCGCCACCAGTGATCCTCAAAGTCTTATACGCGAGCCGTGTTCCCCGTCATTTTAACCTTGCTGATTATTTCCTATCGTTTTTTCGGTTAGTGAAAGACGCGTTCGTTGTGAGTTATGGCGTTTACGGCATAAAACTTCCGCAGGTGTTGTGGAAGATCGAGCATGAGTATCGCGATGCATTGGTCGCATTATTGGGGCTCACTCTTGGAATGGTTGTGTTCCTTTTTTTGCGGCAAAGAGTCGTTTGGGGGAACGCTAAGGAAAGACCGGCCCAACATCACGTATCGGCTGGGAACACGCCCTTGAAGCCTAAGGCCATGTTGTTCCTGATAGGATTTGGCATGGCAGTTTTCGCGTTGGGTTACGCGATCGCCTCGGCGATCGGACTTAGTCAGACCAGCCCAACAGGCATGATTAACCGCATCAACAGCGCAGCAGCCATTGGAGTTGCACTGTCATTTGTAGGGTTCGTCGGCCTGTTGAGCAGTTGCTTCAGAAAGCAAGAGGTGAAGCGAAATCTGTTCTGTGGATTGATCGCGTTATTATGCGCTTCCAATATTATCGTAAACGCGACTATTGCATCGTTTTGGGTTAGAGCTTACAAGCGAGAGCAGACTATTCTACAGGCGATCTACCAAAGCTTTCCGCAATTAGGTCCGGGTAGCATAGTCCTGCTGGATGGAGTTTGTCCTTACGACGGACCCGCTATTGTATTCGAGTCCTACTACGATCTTTGGGGCGCTCTCGCATCACACTATCATGACCTTACTCTGCGCGCGGACGTCGTCACATCGCGGACAAAAGTAGGAACCGCTGGGATTTCCACTTTTCTGTATAATCGGTGGATCGACTACCCATACGGAGAGAACACCTTCGTTTATCGTTTTGACCACAGGATGGTGTACCCAATACCCAACGCACAGGCCGCTCACCGCTATTTTGAGACAATTCGCTCCAATTGGGACAACTATTGTCCACCAGGCGCGCCAGGAATGGGGTCTCAGATTTTCTAGGGCGATTTCACAAATGCATCTGACATCGATCCGAACGTCGGCTTTGATGGTGGCGTGTTCGAACTCAGTACCGACGGTGGCAACATGTTTCAAGACGTCATTGCCGCGGGCGGCAGTTTCGTGATGGGCGGCGGCTATAACCGCACGATAGCCGCTGATCGAGGCAGTCCCATTGCGGGTCGTCAGGCATGGAGCGGAAACTCGGAAGGTTTCATGACGACTGTCGTGAATGTCCCGGCGTTTCAGGTACTTCCTGGCACCATATTCCGGTGGCGGATGGCTAGCGATACCAGTGGATCTGGCGAAGGTTGGCGCGTTGACACATTGAATATCAGTTGGTGTCACGTCGTGCCGTGTACACCCATTCCTCGGCCTACACCGGCACCACGCCCCTTGCCGTCGGTACCGCCAAGCCCTCACGCTACGCCCGCGTTTACTCCGGCACCTCGCCCAACCCCGTGACAGCCGATGACGCAGAAGACGCGGGCGTTTCGCAGAAACGCCCTACAACAATTCGCTAACTAGCGATTTCTCTTCTTTTAGTTCCGCTACTGATGCGTTGATTTTCGCGCGGCTGAAATCGTTTATCGGAAGGCCTTGCACGATTTCCCATTTTCCGCCGCGCACACGGACTGGGAACGACGAGATCAATCCTTCCTCGACGTTATAACTTCCATCAGAACGAACGGCGACGCTGTGCCAATCGTCGCCCGGGGTGTCGTTGATTAGGGAGTGTACTGTGTCGACAACCGCATTTGCAGCTGACCCGGCTGATGAAAGGCCGCGCGCCTTGATCACGGCGGCGCCGCGCTGTTGGACGGTTCTAATGAAATCTTCCTTCAGCCATTTCTCGTCGGCGATCACTTCGTTCGCGGGACGGCTGTCGATCTTCGCGTTGTAGAAATCTGGATACTGGGTCGAGGAGTGATTGCCCCAGATCGTCATGTTCGTCACGGAGGTGATGCTCACACCCGCCTTATGCGCGAGCTGCGCGCGCGCGCGGTTTTCATCCAATCGGGTCATGGCAAACCACCGCTCGCGCGGAATGTCCTTGGCGTTGTTCATCGCAATCAGACAATTGGTGTTGCATGGATTTCCAACCACAAGTACGCGCACATCGGCCGCGGCATTCTTTTGAATCGCCTGGCCTTGCCCGATGAAAATCTTGCCGTTAATCCCGAGTAGATCCTTCCGTTCCATGCCTGCCTTGCGTGGCACGCTTCCAACCAGCAGAGCCCAGTTCACGTCGCGAAACCCTTCATTGAGATCGGTCGTCGGTATCACCGATTCAAGAAGTGGAAACGCGCAATCATCCAGTTCCATGACCACGCCTTCGAGCGCGCCGAGCACGGTAGGAATTTCGATCAAATGAAGACTAAGCGGCTGATCGGGCCCGAACATTTGTCCAGAGGCAATCCGAAACAGGAGCGCGTAACCAATCTGCCCTGCGGCGCCGGTCACAGCGACTTTAATCGAAGTTTTCATGGCGCAATTAGCCATAAACATCTTATTGAGAGCAAGTGATTCCTCCTCTTTCGCTAAAGCTACCGCGCGGCGGACGCGTGCCCGCCTTCGCTGTGCTACGGCGCGGCAGGCGCTCGGAATGACAGCAAACAAATCAGCCGTAGATTTCTAACGCGATGTATCCAACGAAGTTAAGCAAGATCATCAATCTCTTTGAATCCCTGCCGGAAGATGAGCGGCGAGAGACGCTCGTTTCGTATGCGGACAACGCGAAGAAACAGGAACCGCGCGAAAGCGAGAAGTTCGATCTTGTCGATGTACGAAAAGACGAGGAATGCACAGACACAGTCGGCGTTTATCTACATGTGGATGAAGATGGCAAGGCGCATGTCCGGATGACACTCGGTCCGGAAGTGCAAACGCTTACCCGTTCGATGACGGCGATTCTCTGCAGGGGTCTCGATGGCGCCACACCGCAGGAGATTCTTGATATGCCGAGTGACTTTGTAACGCGCATTGTCGGCACTGAACTCGTGCGGCTCCGTAGTCAGACTGTGTATTACGTCCTCACGCGGATCAAAGGCATCTGCAAAGTTTGGCTAAATCGCCAGCGCATGGCGCAGGTGGCGTAGCAAGGTTCGCAGAGGTGATCGCTTCCAGTCGCCGACGAGACACCTTGTAACGTTTCTCGCGTGACCTTTGCGTGATTTCGTTTACCATCCCCGCTGGCGCAGATGCCGCGGAATAACGAACTCAAAAAAATTCTTCTCATCGGCTCCGGTCCAATCGTGATCGGGCAGGGCTGCGAATTTGATTATTCCGGTGTGCAAGCCTGTAAGGCACTGCGCGAAGAAGGTTACGAGGTGGTGCTGGTGAATTCGAATCCAGCCACCATCATGACCGATCCGGAATTCGCCGATCGAACCTATGTCGAGCCGATCACGCCCGAAGTGATCGAAGCGATTATGGAGCGCGAAAAACCGGACGCGATTTTGCCCACCCTCGGCGGGCAAACTGCGCTCAATGCCGCAATGGAATTGAATCGGAACGGCGCGCTGGCGCGGCACGGCGTGAAATTGATCGGTGCTAACGCGCAGGCCATCGCGAAAGGCGAAGACCGTCAGTTGTTCAAGGAAGCGATGTTACGCATCGGCCTGGAAGTGCCGCGCTCTGGCGTCGCACGTTCGCTCGCGGATCTCGATCGCATCGTTGCTGAGATCGGAACATTTCCGCTGATCATTCGCCCGGCGTTCACTCTGGGCGGTACCGGCGGCGGGATCGCTTACAACCGCGAGGAACTCGATCTGATCGCTGCGCGCGGCTTGGATCTTTCGCCAGTCCGCGAGGTGCTGATCGAAGAATCGCTGGTCGGCTGGAAAGAGTTCGAGATGGAAGTGATGCGCGACCGAATGGATAACTGCGTCGTCGTTTGCTCCATCGAGAATTTCGATCCCATGGGCGTGCACACCGGCGATTCCATCACCGTCGCGCCTGTGCAAACGCTGACCGACAAGGAATATCAAATGATGCGCGACGCGGCGTTCGCGGTTATTCGCGAGATCGGTGTCGAGACCGGTGGATCGAACATTCAATTTGCTGTTCACCCTGAAACGGGCCACATGGTCGTGATCGAAATGAACCCGCGCGTGTCGCGTTCCAGCGCGCTGGCGTCAAAGGCGACAGGGTTTCCGATTGCGAAGATCGCGGCCAAACTCGCCGTCGGCTATACGCTCGATGAGATCAAAAACGACATCACACGCGAAACGCCAGCCTGCTTCGAGCCGACAATTGACTACTGCGTGGTTAAGGTGCCGCGCTTTACGTTCGAAAAATTTCCGCAGGCAGACGCGACGCTTACGACACGGATGAAAAGCGTCGGCGAAGCGATGGCCATCGGGCGCACATTCAAGGAAGCGTTGCAAAAAGCGCTGCGCAGCCTTGAGATCAAGCGCTTCGGCTTGTTAGGCGACGGTGCGGATAAGGATGTTGACCTCGAAACGCTGCGGTTAAAGCTGGCGATTCCGAACGCCGAACGGATTTTCTACATCGCGCAGGCATTTAAAAAGGACGCCTCGATTGATGAAGTTTACGAGCTTACAAAGATCGACAGGTGGTTTTTGCGAAACATTGCCGAGCTCGTCCAAGAAAGCGAGCGACTGCATGCCGACAAATCATTTCAATATTGGCTTTCCACACCGGGCGGGGACGATCCCGTTCACCAGAAAGATCCCTCTTTCGCCGCAAAACGATTTCGTGAATTGAAGCGGCTCGGCTTTTCTGATCGTCAGATCCTAGTGACAGCACACGGAGTTACGGATCGCGGGGCGATAAAGTGCGGCCAAGACGGTGTTCGTGTTCTTCGGAAGTCAGAAAATGTGATTCCGACCTATCGGCTGGTCGACACCTGCGCGGCAGAGTTTGAAGCGTATACGCCTTACTACTATTCGACGTACGGCGACGAGAACGAGCGACGCGAGAGTGGCAAGCGCAAGATCATGATCCTGGGCGGCGGGCCGAACCGGATCGGCCAGGGCATTGAATTCGATTACTGCTGCGTGCATGCAGCGTTCGCCCTGCGTGAGCTTGGATTCGAAACCATCATGGTGAACTCGAATCCGGAGACGGTTTCCACCGATTACGACACCAGCGACAAACTCTACTTTGAGCCGCTCACCTTGGAGGACGTGCTCAACATTTACGACCAGGAGAAACCGGAAGGCGTCTTTGTCCAGTTTGGGGGTCAAACACCGCTGAATCTCGCCAGTGGATTGAAAGCGGCAGACGTCCCTATTCTTGGGACGCAGCCCGAAAGCATCGAGACCGCGGAAGACCGGAAATTATTCGCGGCCATGCTGGACAAACTTGGCCTGCGCCAAACTCCCAACGGATCGGCCACAAGCACCAAAGAGGCCGTGGCGATAGCGAAGAAAATTGGCTATCCGGTGCTCGTTAGGCCAAGCTTCGTTCTGGGCGGGCGCGCGATGGAGCTCGTGTATACGGAGACGGATCTCAGACGCTACATGACAAGTGCGATTGAAGTAACGCCTGATCGCCCGGTGCTCATCGATCGCTTTCTTGAGGAAGCCATCGAGGTCGATGTCGATTGCATCTCCGACGGCGAGACCACCGTCATCGGCGCGATCATGGAGCACATCGAGGAAGCGGGCATCCACAGCGGTGACAGCGCATGCGTTATCCCGACATTCTCGTTGTCGCAAAAAGTTCTCGACGAAATTTCCTCCGCGACGAAAGCAATGGCGCGCGAGCTGAACGTGCGCGGTCTGATGAACGTGCAATTTGCCGTGAAGGGCGACGACGTTTACGTGCTCGAAGTAAATCCGCGCGCTTCGCGGACTGTTCCGTTCGTCAGCAAAGCGATCGGCGTCCCGCTGGCAAAACTGGCAGCCAAAGTGATGACGGGAAGGTCATTGCGCGAACTCGGATTCACGAAAGAAATCGTGCCGAAACATTTCTCGGTGAAAGAAGCGGTGTTTCCGTTTCTGCGGTACGAGGGTTTGGATATTTCGCTCGGACCGGAAATGAAATCGACCGGCGAAGTGATGGGCATCGACGTCGATCTGGGCCTTGCCTATGCCAAATCGCAGATGGCTGCGCCGCCTCCGTTGCCGAAACGCGGAAGAGTATTTGTCAGCGTCAAAGACGCCGATAAGGAAGCGATCATTCCCGTCGCCCGCGAATTTCTCAAACTGGGCTTTGAAATTGTTTCCACCAGCGGAACGGCAGAGGCGCTAAGCAAAGCGAAGATCAAAGTGACCAAGGTTTTCAAGATTCACGAAGGACGTCCCAACGTGCTCGACCGCATCAAGAACGGCGACATCAATTTCATCATCAACACGCCGAGCGGTAAGATTCCGCGAGAACACGAAGTGGTTATTCGTAACGCCGCGCTAGCGGCAAAAATTCCGATCATGACCACGGTCCGCGCCGCGCTGGCCAGCGCGAATGGAATCCGCTCACTGCAAAAACGAAAAGTTCAGGTGCGGAGCTTGCAGGAATATCACGCTTCGCGGCGTTAATCATCTCGACTTCGCTCGACATGACGGTGCGTTGATGTCATTTGTCGGAATGAAATTCTCGACCATTCTGACTCTTTTGTTAATTTCGGCTGTTTTTGCCGCCGACGAAAAGAAAGAAGAGAAAAGTCCCATGAATTCACCCAACGAAGTGGCCGTGATAAAGACGAGTGAAGGCGATATGGTGGTGCAGTTTTGGACTGATGCCGCGCCGAACACGGTCGAGAATTTCAAGAAACTGGCGGGCCAGGGCTTTTACGACGGGACAATTTTCCACCGAATCGTCAAAGGATTCATGATCCAAGGCGGCGATCCGAATTCGAAGGACCCGGCAAAAGAGAACAGCTACGGCGAAGGCGGACCCGGCTACAACATCAAGGCCGAGTTCAACGATCATAGTCACGACCGCGGCGTGATTTCGATGGCCCGCGGGCCGGATCCGGATTCCGCCGGTTCACAATTCTTCATCTGCCTCGCCCCGGTGCACCGGCTCGACCATCAATACACCACGTTTGGCAAACTGGTGAAAGGCCAGGATGTACTGGAGAAAATCGGCGACACGCCCGTGACCAGGAACAGCGTGGGCGAACCGAGCAAACCGACCAAACGAGTGGTGATCGACAGCATCAAAATCGTGCCGGCTGATTCGGTGAAGTAGCGACTCGGTCCCGCGGTTGTCATTCCGAGCGAAGTCGAGGAATCTCTTGCTGTTTTCAAAGAATCGAGAGATGTCTCGACTTCGCTCGACATGACAAAGATTGGATTAATTCAGATGCGTTGCGGCGCGGAACCGGAGAAGAATCTGGTGCGCGCGATTGAATTTGTTCGCGATGCTGCAAGGCAAGGCGCAGAGATTATGTGCCTGCCGGAGCTTTTTAGGTCGCAATACTTTTGTCAGACAGAGGATCACAAGAATTTCGATTTGGCCGAGGAAGTCCCGGGAGAATCAACCGCTGTGCTGGGAAAAGTCGCTCGGGAAAGTGGTACAGTGATCATTGCGTCGCTCTTCGAGAGACGCAGCGCCGGCCTTTATCACAATACCGCGGCGATTATCGACACAGATGGAAAATTGCTCGGCAAATATCGCAAAATGCATATTCCCGATGATCCGCTGTATCACGAAAAGTTTTACTTCGCGCCTGGCGATCTTGGATTCAAGGCGTGGGACACAGCGCGCGGCAAGATCGGCGTCTGCGTTTGCTGGGACCAATGGTATCCAGAAGCGGCGCGACTGACGGCGTTGCGAGGCGCGGAGATCATTTTTTATCCAACGGCAATCGGCTGGCATCCGAGCGAGAAAAAGGAATTTGGAAAAGCGCAACATTCTGCATGGGAGACAATTCAGCGCGGACATGCGATCGCTAATGGGTGTTACGTCGCGGTGGCGAACCGCGTCGGTCACGAAGCGCCCGCCGGTGGAGATGGCATTGAATTTTGGGGCCAAAGTTTTGTGTGTGGCCCGGACGGCGAAATCATCGCGAAAGGTTCGATCGATCAAGAAGAGATTGTGGCGGCGGAAATCGATTGGGCTCGCGTCAACGAGCAGCGAACACATTGGCCGTTCTTGCGAGACCGCAGAATCGACGCCTACGGCGGCATTGAAGAGCGAATGATCGATTAGTTGCGGGCCGCTACGCACTACACGCGAAGTTCGCATGAGGCGGGCGTGTGTGCTCCCCGGAAACGGGCGCTGTTCCAACTCGCTCTTTGTGCTAATACGAGGGCGATGACCACAAGCGCTGCCCAGTCGAGGCCGAGGCCTTGGTATCGCCCTTCGTTAACGGTGCAAATCATGATCGGGCTGGTTGTCGGCGGCGTGATCGGATGGCTGCGCCCCGATTGGGGCAACGCGGTTTATTTCTTGCGCGACATTTTCATTAACCTGATCAAGTCGATCATCGCGCCGCTTGTGTTCTCGACGATCGTGGTGGGAATCGCGGGCGCCGGTGCGCTCCGGAAGGTGGGGCGCATGGGAATCAAGGCGCTGATCTACTTCGAGATCGTCACCACCGCCGCGCTGTTCATTGGATTGGCCGTTGTCAATTTCACGAAGCCCGGCGCTGGGGTTACTCTCGCCGCTACCAATACCGACGTTCTAAAGACCATCGGCCAAACTCATCCAAAGACTTTCGTTGAAACGATCGTGCACGTTTTCCCCGCGAGCGTGATCGAGGCTATGGTGCGTGGCGATGTACTGCAGATCGTCGCGTTCAGCGTGCTCTTCGCGCTCGCCGTTACAGCCGTTGGCGAAAAAGGCAAACCAATTATCCGCGCGATGGACAGCCTGTCGCAGATCATGTTCAAGTTCACAAATTACGTGATGCTGTTTGCGCCGATCGGGGTCGGCGCGGCGATGGCTCACACCGTCGGCACGCAAGGTCTCCGTGTGCTGTTCAATCTAGGCAAATTAATCGGCTCACTTTATCTCGCGCTGCTGATTTTCATTTTGTTGATCTTCGGGCTTGTGATTTGGATCGCGCGGATTCCCCTGCGACAATTCGTCCGCGCAGTCCGCGAGCCCGCGGCACTCGCGTTTGCGACGACGAGTAGTGAGTCGGCGCTGCCGAAAGCGATGGAATCAATGGAGCGTTTCGGAGTGCCGCCGCACATCGTCGGGTTCGTGATGCCGACGGGTTATTCGTTCAATCTGACCGGCTCGACATTGTATCTCGCAATGGCATCGGTGTTCGTCGCGCAGGCCGCCGAGACGACCATAGGCTGGCACATGTCGTTAGGCCAGCAGATCGCGATGATGCTGACGTTGATGCTGACTTCCAAAGGAGTGGCCGGCGTGCCGCGGGCGTCGCTTGTCATTCTGCTGGGCGCGTTGAACTCGTTTGTGCCCTCAGGACTCGGCCCGATCGGTGTAGCGGTTATTTTCGGCGTGGATGAATTGATGGACATGGGTCGCACCTGCGTCAACGTGATCGGCAATTGTCTCGCAACCGCGGTGGTCGCGCGCTGGGAGAGCGAATTCGATGACAGGCGCGCACGCGTGTTTGGCACGCCGGCCGAAGCCGAACTGGATTTGAAAACCGGCGAGGTCGCCTTCGCCGATGCCATCGCGCAGGGCGACTGAGAATACTACCAGAGCCTGCGCGCGACGGCGACGGGCTATGCACCGGATCCAAGATGGGGGGGTAACAATTTTGTTACTTTTTTGCGACTGACACGCACGGGCGCGCGCGAATAGGAAATGAATTGACAAGCAACTCACATTACAGAAGTGTCACAAACTCTAATCCAACCTATGAAGAAAATACTCGCTATAACCTTAATATTCTCTGCTATTGGCTTGGGCGTAATCGCATTTGGCGTAGGCGGCTCGCCTCGCCCGAATGCAAACGCTGACGCCGTTTACCAAGGCCCGGACGTGGACACTGCCAGCGCGGTCGTGCAACTTAAAGGTGATCCCGTAAGTACCAATCCTAGTACGAAGCCGACACGCGGCAGAAAAATCGATTTCAATGGCCAGGCGGTAAGATCATACCGTGCGCAGTTGGCTGCTGGACGGAACGAATTCAAACAGTGGCTGCGCGCAAATGCACCCAGACCGAGGGTGACGAGCGAGTACGACATCTCACTTAACGCAGTGGCTGTGCAACTCAACGGGACACCCCTGGCGACACTTGCAGCCGCACCGATGGTACAAAGCGCCGAGTACAACGCGCTTTACCATCCTAACCTCAGCGAGAGCTACAAGATCATCAACGCGTCTGACGCCTGGACCGCCGCTGGCGGCAGGGCAAATGCCGGTGCCGGCATAAAAATCGCCGATATCGATACCGGTATCGATAACAACCACCCTTTCTTTGATCCGACCGGCTTCAATTTTCCCACAGAAGGCGGACCCTGGCCCAAGTGCGACGCTGCGGACAGCGCTTCGCATCACCAGGATCAGGACTGCAACTACACCTCAGCCAAAGTCATTGTTGCCAAGGTTTTCTTTAACAAGGCCAAACAACAAGGCCTCGACGCCCAAGCAATCCAGGATCACGGCACACACACGGCCGGAATCGCGGCGGGCGTGACCGGCAAGACTGCGGTGGTGAATGGCGTGAGCATCGACGACATGTCGGGGATCGCGCCGGGCGCCTGGCTGGGTAACTATAATGTTTTCCCCGGCGACCTTCTCAGCGCCCGCAGCGAGGATCTCCTCAACGCCGTCGATGCCGCAATCGCTGACGGAATGGACGTTATCAATTTCTCAATAGGCGGGTTACGGCCGAACTCGGCAGGGAGGGACGTTCTCACGGTCGGCATGGACAATGCGGTCGACGCTGGCCTCGTTGTTTCCGTGGCCGCCGGCAACAGCGGTCCCGGGGCTGGTACTCTAGAATCACCCGGCCGGGCGCCCAAAGTCATTGCCGTCGGCGCGAGCACAAACCAGCATTTCGTCGGCCAACCGTTCACGTATCCTGCGAGCGGCGGAACGACGATCGGCGCGGCCGTCGGAGAGTTTCCTCCCCTTCCCACCGCCTCGTATGATCTTTTCGACACGCACAGCACTGCTTGCACCAGTGTCGATCCAGGCGCCTCCGGCAAGCTGGCGATAGTCGACCGCGGGGCTTGCACGTTCAGCACGAAGGTCCGCAACGCGATCGCGGCTGGCGCTCTCGGCGTGGTTGTGATCAATAATGTCGCCGGCGACCCGATCGGGATGGCAAAGGACGGACTGGGTGGCGACGACCTGCCAGCAGTCATGATCAGCAAGAACGACGGGGCAGCGCTGCGGGCCGCTAACCCCGACGATGCGTCAGCGGACGCGACGTTGCAGGAGTTTGTCACTACTGGCAACCAGGATATCCTCGCCGGCTTCAGTAGCCAGGGTCCGACGACCCCGGACATGCTCATCAAGCCCGACCTGACCTCGGTCGGAGTCAACGTCCTCAGCTCCATCACGTGTGTCGGCAAAGGACCGGATTGCCCCGGCGACGGCAGCGGTTGGGCTTTCTTCCAAGGCACCTCGATGTCGACGCCGCACATCGCGGGCTCAGCGGCCGTGCTCTTAGGGCTCCATCCGACTTGGTCGCCCGCACAAGTCAAGTCGGCTCTCGTCAATCGCGCCGACTTGGTCGTGAAGGATGCCATCACTGGCTTGCACGACATCGGTCCGACGGCGCAGGGTGCAGGGCGCGAGAACCTGTCCGTAGCTGCAGACGCAACGACGTGGCTGGATCCCGTCTCGGCGAGTTTCGGCAAGGTCGCGGTCGGCCATCCGACGTCGTTAAACATCACGCTGTCCAACCCGACGGGCAGCCCCGAAACGTTCACCGTCTCGGTCACGAAGTTTACTCCGGATACCTTCGGGGGAACGGTTTTGAGTATTTACGATGCTGGCACCCTAAGCTCGGGCGACGACCGGATCACCGTCCCCGGCAGCGTGACGGTACCGGCCAACGGTTCGACCACGATGACAGTGACCGTCAATTCAAGTAACGGCGATGTGGTCCAGGGTTGGATCAACCTCGATGGCCCCGGATCGAACGACCTGCACTTCGCGTATTATGCCCAGGTAGGCAAATAACAACTCGAAACGCGAAGTAGTTTCTACGAAACAGGGACGCGGGAAACCGCGTCCCTGTTTTTGTTCGGCGAAAGAGGATTCAGGGCATCGACAACTCTGAATCGCTTCGCTTAAAGTGGGGCTTGTGATAGCAGCTTTGCACACATCCGCCAACGCAATCTATCTGATGCAGATCTTGGTCGCTGCTTTTCTGGCGATTCTTTTCCTCCAGTCGGGCATTGATAAGATCGTTGATCGCCGCGGAAATCTTGAATGGCTAAAAGGACACTTCGCTACAAGTCCACTGGCGGGAACTGTTCCCGCGCTGCTAAGTGCCATCACAATCCTCGAAGTCGCTGCCGGCGTGCTGAGCGCGCTTGGCTGCCTGCTTCTGCTTGTCATGCGAGATTCGACACTCGCGTTCTGCGGCGCGGTCATTTCCGCAACTGCGATCATTGCGTTGTTTTTTGGGCAGCGAGTCGCAAAAGATTATGCAGGCGCTGCGGTGCTTGTTCCCTACTTTCTGCTTACGCTGGTCGCAATTTATCTGCTCGCGCAAGGGTAAACGAGTGAGAATCCGCGCTAATCTTTCAGAAGGCGCCACACGGACAGGTGCAATTGCAAACGAGTCCTAGACGAAACCGATTCGGATCTCCGGACAATGCGATCAATCCCATGCAGGCGATATTCTGCTGTTGCCGATGGCGATAATCGCATTTTGGACGCTCGCATACGACCTTGTTCTTGTCGCCAGATGGCCAGCGCAAACGATCACATGGTGTTTCCTGGCATTCGCGTTAGCGGGCGGTGTTGCGTTGGGACGTTTGTGGACGAAAACAGGCGCAATCCCCGGCAAAGGTTATCGATTTCATCCCTCGCAGCTTCTGCTGTTGGCTTTGGGCTTAGGTTACGCGATCACAGCCCTCTTTGTGCGACGGCCGAATCAGGATGACGTGGTGTATTTCCACAGAGTTCTTAGTCAACTACTCGACCTTCACCAGCCCATCTTCCTGCGTCAGACCAGTGTCGATATGGACGCGGCAGCGTTTTCACCCGTCCATCTGGCGACCAGTTACGAAATGTTCATAGCGTTCTCGGGCCACTGGCTTGGCCTCGATCCTCTCTATTTCTATCAGGTAGTTGGTCACGTAATTACCGCCTTTGCGCTTCCATTTGTTCTCTATTGGTGCGCTCGTCGAATCCAATTGGACCGCTGGCCTGCAGCGATTGGGGCCGCGCTCGGTATGGGATTTCTGCTTCTCGCTGACAGGTCACCGTTCGGTGTGCTGCTCGGAGCTGTTAAGTCACTGCAGTCGGCCGACTCTGCCGGATGGGTTGGATTTGCAACTGTTGCCGGCTACATGTGGCAGGGTAAAGCGATCGTTTTAATTTTGTTTTTGCCGATCGGTCTGGCGCTCAGTTACCGCTTCCTCGGTAGCGGTAACACAAGTGATCTCGTGTGGCTTACACTTCTCGGCATTGCCGGGGTAGGTCTAAGCAATCCAGCGCTTTATCTGATTCCTGCTGTTATTGGATGTTCTTGTGTGGCCTTTTTTATGCTTCAGGTATTCCAACACGAAGCGCGCGAAAATTTATGGAAGCAGGTTCGCCGTAGCGTCCTGCTCGCGATTCCGCTTATGTACCCAGTCGCGATATTGGCCGCGCTAAAAGCCGACATGATCCCAAAGCCAATTGACATCCACTTTCTTGGGCCAAGGTACATGCCATGGAGTGAAGCGGTCGGGTATGCTGTTGGAGGGTCGACTGAGCACCTCCGTAATATCGTGCTCATGATTGCTGTGCCGTTGGTCATCGTCAGGGGGAAAAATGGGCTTTTTCTATTCTTCTACTTGTGTGCTGTCTGGCTGTTTTGCTTGAATCCCTTGCTCACACACGTGTGGATGGAAAACATTCTTGCGGCGACTTATTTCCGGTTGGTTTATCTCCTGCAACTGCCGCTGCTCTGCGCGTTGCTTGGGGCTGCAGTGCCTCGGCTGGCGCAGCCAGCTAGCCTTTTGAGATATCGACTAATAACTGTGGCAGCGGTCTTGGCGATTCTTGTGAGTTTCCTTTTCACCTGGCACGGAATATCGATCCTGCCAAAAAATGAGAACCTTGGCATCGGCTGGAAGTCGCCACGTGAGTACCAGCTGCTCCCGGCGAATGTTGAGTTTGCCAAAGCAGCAGGCAAATACATCGCGCACGCCAAACTGCTCGTACCCATTTGGACGGCCGGCTGCGAGTTGCCGCTCCTGTTTCCTGAAATGAAAGTGGTTGCGCCCCGACTGGTCACGTATTATTTCGCTAACGCCGGCAATCCTGAAGAAGGCAACCTTCGCAACCAAGCCGCGGCTTTTATTATCGGAGAGCAGTTCGGCAGTCCCGACCGAGTCAAGGCGTTGGAAATGAACTTTCGGAAAGTAATAGAAACTGGCCGCGCAAATGCAGTTGCCGTTCCGACATCAGAGAGCAAAAGAGTATTGGCGACACTGAAATCGATTGACCCTGGCTGGCACCGCGTTTTAGAAGCGGGCGGATTGGTGTTGCTGTTGCCAAATGGCGCTGAACCACCAGGCTAACGGCGGCGTGTCCCGCTTCGCTGCGAATTTCGCTGGAGAAAGAAGCGCCCCGTGCTTAGCTGCAACGGGGCAGGGTCACTAGAACTCGCCGCAGCTTTATGCAGATCACGAATGACATTGCTTCTGAGCCGTGCATTGACGAATCGATCGGCTCGAATCAGCCAGATGCTTGCCTGTCCCTGGCGAAATCGCCATACGTGGCCAGTGCCGCTGAAGCGGTGAAGAATTATCGCGAGAACCCTGCTGCGACTTGGTACAAGGACAACACTGATCCGAATGATCCAGGTGACAAATACGCATTCCAGCGGCTGCGTCAAACTTGCTTCACTCCTCATGTGGTCCCAAAATTCAAGCTCTGTCGAGAGGACAAGTTCTACGCGATCGGCTCCTGTTTTGCGCGAGGTATCGAAAAGGCGCTCGCAGCGCAGAATGTGATCGTTGAGAGCGTTGCGCCGGAATTCGTTAAGCTTCAGCCAGCCAACAGCGAGACCTCAGGCCTCGGCTTTACGAACAAGTACAACACGTACTCGATCCTAAACGAACTTCGGTGGGCGCTTGATCCAGAGGCAGAATTCCCGCGCGACTCCATTGTTCCATTAACAAAAACAACCTGGTATGATCCACACACAAACCCGACATTGAGTTTTGTCGATTTGGAAGAAACCCTTCAGCGCCGGGCTGTAATGCAGGCAGTCACGAAGCGTATAACAGATTGTCGCGGGGTCATTGTTACACTTGGTCTTGCAGAAGTGTGGCGCGACGCCAAGGCGAATGTTTTCGTTAACCGTACTCCCATTCCGTCCTTGTTTAAGAGCGACCCTGATCGTTATGAGTTTCAACTGAGCAACTTCGTTGAAAACTGGGCTAATCTGGAAGCGACCTATGAATTGCTGACTCGCTATGGACATCCTGATTTTCACATTATCGTGACGGTTTCGCCTGTGCCTTTGATGAACACTTTTTCAACCATGGACATTGTCGTTGCGAATGCATGGGCCAAGTCGCTTTTAAGAGCCGTCGCACAGGAATGGGCGATGGCACATCCCAACGTAGATTACTTTCCAAGTTACGAGATCGTACAAAACTCCGATCATGCCGCAGTATGGGAAAAGGACTTGAGGCATGTCACAGGCCCAGCCGTACAGCACATTATAAAGTTGTTTCTACGAAAGTACATCGACTGAAACCAATATGAGCTGATAATGCCTGCGATGTGGTTCGTTACTTGACGCGCAACAGCTCACGAATGCGAGACGCGGGATTCAGTTGCAGACCTAGACTTCAGCCGACTGTTAGCGCTGTGATGCAAACAGATTCACGTAGCAATCTGGGTCCTCGGTAATTGAACCCGAACGCAGCGGGACAAGCCCACGCCTTGTTACTTCGGAAACCGTCATCTTCTTCGTTGTCAGAGCATCAATCAATTCAACCCAATTCGCCCCGGCCTGTTTCAGGCCGTAAGGCCAGAGTTCCAGGAGCAACTTGACAGCCGGATTATCGTCTAGAAGACGGCCCGTCCCGCGCAAGGCATGAAGCTCGTATCCCTGGACATCCATCTTGATGAAGTCAACGCGCTGACCGGGTTTGAAGTACTCGTCGAGCGCGACCATTTCGATTTGCAAGACCAGCCGTGCAGAGTTGTCAGCCAAATAGGTGCGATGGTCCACATTGAGTGTGTCCGAAAGGTAGAGCTCTGACTTACCGCTGCGCTCCCCCACCGCCGCTTGCGAGAGGTACATGTTTGAAAATCCGCGCGCGGTTGCGCGCAACCGTTTGAAATTTTCTGGCGCCGGTTCAAAGGAATAGACAACGCCGGTAGGACCAACACAGCGGGCGAGAAATTCCGAGTAGATCCCGATATTCGCGCCGGCATCTACCGCGACAGCGCCGGGAACCAAAATTTGTCGGAGTAGCTGTCGCTCCGCGTGATCGGCATAAGCCTTGTAAGCAGCATAGATCGGTCGGTAGATTGGAAACGCATGTTGGTAAAGCTTATTCCCGAAAGTGCGAAGAACTGAAACTCCTGACATCAGCGGCGCGGTAGAACTATCGTAAAAAATGACGCGCATAGCCGCGGGAAACAGCGGCTGAGAAGCAGGTCCATGGCAAAAAATGCGCGGTAAAGCCAAGCAGGAACCGGCAATTTATGGGATATCCCGCCAGTAGCCATGTAAGACATCGAGCTAAAGAACCGAACCGAGCCATTCGCCACATCGTAGTTCTCACTCAAATTCTCAGCCCAATCGCGCCGGCAGAAGAAAATTAGCCATGGCAACGCGATGTTCGCAGACGCCAGCGGCCCTCGAACATCTTTCAGCTCCGGCTCAGAAATCTCGAAGTCAACTGGCTCGTAGTGCAAATACTTAAAGATCGGAGTCGATACGCGTGAAAAGAACGGTTCAGTGGCGATGATTTTGCCGCCGGGTTTCAACTTGTTTGCGGCGCGATTGAGAAACGCAATAGGACTCTTCAGGTGATGCAGCACATTGGTCAGCGTAATAACATCAAAGCTTTCGTCCCTAATCGCATCGAATTTATCGATTTCGTGGCAGTCAAACACAAGATCAAGATAGTCGAGGTCCAGCACATCGCTGGTGACAACGTTTGGGAGAAATTGTTTCAGTGGCGACGTGCCGCTTCCTACCTCCAGTACGGAGAGCGTTACGAGATCGGGAATGCCCTCGAACTGATCACGGTAAAGTTCGCGGTACCAGAAGAGAAGATTTTGATTCGCACCGAGGCGCGCGCGATTGCGCAATGTCACGGCGCGATCCTGAGTCTTCTCGCTTTGCACCATCATGCCGCGCCTCATTTGATTGCGCGAATATAAAGCGAGCCGGCAAACTCCGAGGCCACCGGCATCCTTTCAAAAAAGCGACCCAGCGCGTTCAGTCGATTGACTATGGAGGGAGGTGTTTTCGGGTGCAAAAAATCAAACGGATCGATTCGCACATCGCGGAAGCCAGTTCGTTCGAGTGACCGCTGCAGCGGCCAGCGAAAGAACGCGGTCTCATCGGGTGAGTCGCCGAGCTTCCGCTTGATCCAAGGGATATTCTTTTGAATGGCGATCTGCGGGTTTAGCATATTTGGCTCGGTAAAGTAGATCGTGCCGCCGGATTTCAATACCCGATAGATTTCATGCAGTGCCTCCTTAATCTCCAAATGGTGTAAAACTGAACTGCCCACTACGGAATCAAAGACGGCGTCAGGATAGCTTAACGCACAAGCGTTCTGGATTTCGTAACGAACATTTTCCGCAGCACAATCCACTTTCGCGATTTCCAGGAGCTCAGGCGATACGTCAATCGCCACAATATCCGCCCCGGAGCGAGCCAGTTCCCGAGTGAAATACCCGATACCGCATCCCAGTTCGAGCACGCTCATCCCTGGCCGGAGGTGGTTACTGAGCATTTTGACCCGGCGCGCCCAGCGCAGTTTGCCAGCCTGGCCTTCCCAATTCCAAATCTCCCCTGCCCCATGTTGGGCTAGGAAACGTCCGTGCTGGATCTCTTTAGCAATGCGCTCTTGCACTGGAAAGTTTTCAGATGACCGCGAGTCCAAAGGAACCAGCGCGGCCCAAATCCTTAGACGTGATAGCGACTCAGTAACCCAGTTTTAGTTTCACGAAGCCGTGCCAGCACATCTTTAACATAATAAGACCGTTTCGAAGCACCCTGGTCATCTTCGTGGAACCGTAAATCCGTTCCTGGTAGTGGACGGGCAGATCCAGAATCTTAAGGTTGAGTTTTGCGGCGCCAAATAGCAGTTCATAATCGCCCCAGCGGTCTTTGATTCCCCAGCTTCCCAGCATCGGTTTAATGCGCTCCCAGTCGCTTCTCCAGAGCACCTTCGTGCCGCAAAGCGTGTCCTTTACGTGTTGTCCGAGCAGGTACGTAAACGCGACGCTGAAAAATTTGTTGCCCAACATGTTCGCTGTCGTCATCGCTCCTTTCGGCACTGGATAAACAAGTCGCGATCCATTCACAAACTCCGCCCGCCCGGAGGCGATAACATCGACAAAGTAAGGCAGCTCCTCGGGAATGGTCGTCAAATCGGCATCCAGGATCATCAAAATATCGCCGGTCGCTGCATCGAAACCTGTCCAAACATTTCGCGATTTACATATGCCCGGGCCCCGTTCCAGACGAATGTCCTTGTCCCGATAAAGCGACTGCACCCGCAATACTTCTTCAGCAGTCCCATCGGTCGACTGATCATCACAAAAAATGATTTCTGTCTGACGCCCTAGTTGAGGTATGCGTCGCGCGGCATCTTCCACGTTGCCTTTCTCATTTTTACACGGAACGATCACCGAGACGGAGAGCTCTTCTTTGGGAACCGGTGGGGGCAGCAACCTGCCGATGACGACCTGCGTCATGCAGAGCCGTTTCAGCAACGGTAAGCGCGCGCAGAATCGATTGAGGAAAGCCGAGAGAAGCGGCACATACTTTGGCAAGATTACTATGCGGTGCGTTTCGAGCGCTTCGAATCCGGCAAGCTTCATCAGGTTTCGAATGTCAGCCGTGGAGAGCCAGTTTTGCTCCGTCCTCGAGACCTTCATTCCAGCCCGTTCCGCAAAAGTGACCAGCGGCTCCCAGAGATGATTGTAGGTCTCCACCAACAAGCGCGTGTGTCGCAGGCAAAGTGGTTTGAGGTTACGTAGCGCCTGAAGCACATCCACTGTATCGCCGATGTTGTTAAAGAGAATGTAATCGAATTTTTCGCTCGGCTCGAACACTTTCCGGAACTCCTCTTTGTCGGGGAAAGCAACTGCAAATTCGAAAGAAGGATTTCGCTGTCGCGCGATATCTACCATCTCCAAACAAATGTCGATGGCTTTCCCTTCTTTGGGCGTAACAGCAGCCAGATGATAGGCCGTGCCGCAACCCACCGACAGCACCTTCTTATTCGGTTCAACCAAGAACCGAAGAAGTCGGCTTAGGAGTTCGTAATAATATCGGTTGCGCTTTATCCAACTCTCGCGGCGAACAGCAATTTTGGCCAGATGATTCCGGGTCCGCTCGCGTCTCTTCTCGAGAGCAACAGGCCCCCAAGTGCCCTTTTTTGCCTCGGGCTCACTTAGCACAGCTTCCATACTGCCGTCCTCGACCGGTAATTAGCCGCACATTCGTTTACGCAATTTCGTTCCAACTTCGCAGCGCAGTTTCCTTCAAATCCCGTATCGTTCAAGGTTGTACTTCGTAATCGACTCATCGGCAAAACGCAGGAACAATGCATAGCCTGTGACAGAATTTTCAAGGAGAGATCTCGCAACTAGCTCGTTTTTTGGTGGACTACTGCTGCTGCTTTGCGCACTGACGTTCTACTATTTTGCCGTGCTGAGGATTGATTACCGAAAGACGTCACTGGTCGATCTCGGGCCATATCCAGATGCAACCGAGTATTTCGCTCAGGCGAAGGCATTATCAAAGGGCAGATGGCCTTCAATACAGATCGGATTCGAAAAGCTGCCGTCAAGGTATCCGCCTGGTTATCCCGCACTGATGGTTCCATGGCTGAAGATTCTCCCTCAAACACATTCCGTTCTGGCCCCATTTCGGACGAATCAGACAATCGGCCTGCTTCTGCTTTTGACCGTGTTTACCTTTTACGCATATCTAGCGATGCCGTTGACGGGAGGTTTTGCGGCACTGTTAGTCACGACCCTCCCGGGCTTCTTCACCTTCTGTCGTTCCTCACTGAGCGAAGTTAGTCTGTCGCTGTTCGTCGTTCTAGCTTTTATGTTTTGCTATCTGGGGCTTAAGGAAGAACGCCGTTGGAAAACATATTTATCAGCGGTCCTTCTCGGTCTTTCATTCAACATTCGAATTCAGTCGCTGTTCTTTGTGCCACTATTGCTTCCCATGGCTGCGCTCCCAATGAAAGGAATGCCGCTGCGCTGGCTGCTCCATTGCGCTGCAGTTCCGGTTGTTTTCATTCTGGCGGCCAGCCCTGTGCTGTTGTTGAATACGATGGAGTTCCATTCGCCGCTCAAAACAGGGTACGACTTCTGGGTCCCATATCCTGGCGAGAACCACCTTTTCTTTTCACTCCGATACGTTCCAACAAACGCAGATGAACTCTGGAGGCAGCTAACTTTGCAACCGCACACATATGACGCGGTCAACATCTTCGGCACAGGTACTTCCTTCGTTCCGGCCTTCGTTCTTCTAAGTTGCGTCGGAGTCGCCTTTATGCGGCTGAACTGGTTCCTTTGTTGCGCTTTCTTAGCGTGGTTGTCCTCGCTTGTCGCGGATTTGTGTTTCCTATTTGGTAAGGATGGACGGCTATATCTGCCGCTCCTAATCGTTTTAGTCGGTGTGGCTGTTCTGCCTGTCACGTGGGCCGCGAACAACATTTTTGCCTGGAAACGGAGTATTTTCGCATCGGCGATCCTAATCTTGCTTGGCGCAGCTTGTCTCGGTTATCCATCGCGTTCCGGCTTTAATACATCGGGCATTGACCGGTCGCAGGCGTGGGACGGTGTCCATTTCCCTTCTCAGCCCCGCAAATGCAAGTGGTTCATTGCGCAAGCGCGTTTTCTTAACGCGCTCGGTCGGGAGCCTGGCATCGTTCTTTCAGATATTGATCCTGTTTACTTAAACGCGTTTTTTCCAGACTGGATCGTCGCGGCGCCGCTGGACGAAAAACATCATTACGGATACAGCCGAATTTGGCGGTACGCACGGCCCCAGGCTTTGGCACTCGTCAAACGCGGTTTAGATGAAAGGCATTCAGTTTACGCTCTATTCGCTTCGCAGAAAGACATGGAGAAAAACAAAGCGCGCTTGCCAGCGCTCGATGGTTACGAATGGGCTCCTGTCGAAACTTCCACTCGTGACGTAGTGATTGTAAAACTGAGCACCGATAACGGATAATGCCGAATTCGCGCCAGCGCTCTCAATTCTTGCTGGCAATCAAATAGACGTTTTTGCCGAACAGCCGGCCGAACACGAAGTCAAATGATCTACTCAACGGCACAATGTAACGATCATAGAAATTCACAGCCCGCGCGCTCAAATCTCCGTTCTTGTTGCTGAACAGTTTGAAGCCCAGAGTGGCAAAGAAACCCAGTGAGTCTGCATAACGCGTTTTCCAAATAGTGAGCCCAGCGGAACGAGCAAGTCGTTCCAACTCCCGAGGGCGGTAACGGCGGTAATGTTTGAGCCTTTCGTCCAGACTCGTCCACAAACATTCAAAAGCTGGAACATAAATCAGCATTCGGCCGCCTCTTGCTAATTTTGTGGCAAGACGGCGAAAACTGGTCTCGTCGTCCTCAATATGCTCGAGGACATTTAGCGTGAAAATGAAATCAAACGAGCCATCTGGGACTTCGTTCAAGTCGTTGAATGTCAGAAACCCATCACCAACCAGCCCGTTGGCCAGAAGCGCGTCAGGCTCAACGCAGACCACATCAATGCCCCTGTTTCGAAGAAGCTTCGCGAACGTTCCAATTCCAGCCCCAAAATCAAGCATGCGCGTACAATCTCCAGAATTGTCTAAGATGAGATCCAGCAATAGAGAATTATAGTTTGTCGCTCGGTCCAGCGTCTCTAAAACATCCACCCCGGTATAGGTCAGCTGCGGAGTACTCATTTCTGGCGCCTTTGAATGTTGTATTTCACAATCGCATAGATAGCCCTGATTCCGTCTTTCCAATTGATCTTCTTGCCTTCCTTGTAAGTTCGTCCGCTATACGAAATTCCGACTTCATAAACGCGACAGCCCCTCTGCGCGAGCTTGGCAATAATTTCAGGCTCGACGCCAAACCGATCTTCTTCAAGCTCAATCGATTTGATGAGCGAGGCTTTGAAGGCTTTGTAGCCTGTCTCCACATCGGTCAGATTCAGATTCGTGAACATGTTGGAAAGCAACGTCAGAAACCTATTGCCGACCATGTGCCAGAAAAAAAGGACACGATGTGGTCGTCCGCCCATGAATCGGGAGCCAAAAACCGCGTCAGCTTTACCCGACATAAGCGGCTCAAGAAGTACAGGATAATCGTCGGGGCTATACTCGAGGTCTGCGTCCTGCACGAGGATCAGATCGCCAGTCGCAGCTGCGAACCCGCTGCGCAAGGCTGCTCCCTTACCCCGGTTCACCGGATGATTAATAATTCGATCAACCATCGGCGCAACCTTGTCCCGGAGCAGAGTCTGTGTTCCATCTTCTGAGCAATCGTCCACCACAATGATCTCCTTGTTCTCAAGCGGGGCATTGTGAACCGCCTCGACGATCTTTTCGATCGTATCCTTTTCGTTGTAACAGGGGATTACGATTGAGACTTTCACCTTTACACCCTGAGCGGGATTTCACTGGGCGAGGCACTCTGGCGCAATCTTGAGATAGCAATTGGCTGGAGAAAAGGAACAGCCGTGCTTGAGTGATAAGTTTGACATTCCTCGTCCGAATGCCTGCGCAAGTTATCAACATTAGCGGTGGGCGCCAGCACAAACTCAGCGGACTGGATGTGGCCTGTGTGGTTCTGCTGCTGGCGTATTTCTTTCATTTTGCAATACCCGCGGTGGGGGCCGGATTTGGCGACGATGAAATGATGAACCTATACTTGTATTGGTTGGCAGGTGCCTTCAAATCAATCCAGGCAAACCTCTGTTTTTGGTCGACGTTTCCACGGCCCGCTGGTGCGCTCTATTATCTGCCACTGTATCACTTTTTTTTCCTCGATCCTCTACCCTACCGCATCGTTCAGATCGGCATACTTGCTGCCACAATCCCAATCTTCTTTTATCTTGTGCTGTTACTCTCTGGGTCGCGCGCTGTGGCGTTTCTGGTCGCACTGGCAATGTGCTACCACGGGCAAATGGCTAGTCTGGTCTTTACCGGCTCTTTCATCTACGACGTGCTGTGTGGTTTCTTTTATTTCGCGTCGCTGACTTATTACGTTTATATCCGCCAAAAAGGCCTAGCGCTGCGTCCGGGACAACTTGTGGTTTTTCTGGCGCTTTACGTTTGCGCGCTGAATTCGAAGGAAATGGCAGTGAGTCTGCCGGTGATCGTGTTTATTTATGAAGCTCTCAAGTGCCCGCGGCTGCGCGACTGGAACGAGTTCGCACGGCGGAACTGGCGGGTGGCGATTCCGGCATTCGTCACCGCGCTCGTGACGGCTATTTACATTTATGGGAAATTAAATGGCGCTTATTCGCTGGCCAAATTGGAGGCGTATCGCCCGGTCTATTCGTGGCATCGATTCACACTCACGAACGCGCATTTTATCAATGACCTGCTTTATGATTCTGCATCGCGTATTGGTCGGGCCATCTTAATCGCATGGCCGGTCCTGTTTTTATACGCGTTTTGGCGCCGGGATCGGCTGCTGCGACTAATGGCATTTTGGGTTGTGATCACGCCGCTGCCGCTGGCGTTTATCCCAAGCCGCAGCGCGGCGATGTATTATATCGTGCTGTTGGGCTGGGCGACAATTTTTGCCGGGCTGGTGAGCGACTTAATTGCATTGGCCGGCAAGGTGACCGCGCCCTCAGGGCCGAGAACAGCCATGCTATCGACGTGTGCCACGGCTGCTGTGGCGGTCGCCTTCGCTGTTTTCACACAGTGGGAAAATCAGCGGTTTGACAGAACCCGCGGTCTGCTCAATTCCGGGGAGAAGTCGCTTCGCGTCATCCAGGCATTCCGTTCCCTGGCTCTTCATCCGGAGCCGGGTAGCAGGATTTTACTGAGACCAGAAAAGCGCTTCTACCTAAACGACTACTACCCCCTGTTTGTCGCGTCGCTGGTCTGGAACGATCACTCCCTACAAATATACGTGGAGGGTCAACCCCAACTCAGTCAGCACCAAGTCGCAAAAGTGGATTGCGTTGTTTCCTTTAATGAATTTCAAGCAAAGCTTGTCCCTGCTCCAGACCACTCCTGACTTCAATCTTTTATAGGCGGCGTCTACCGTCAGACTGCCTGCCACAGGTCGTTGAGACCAGTCGTGCGGCGGTCCGCATCATCTCAAAACCTGCGCTTGGACAGGCTCGTCGCATTGGACAAGATTACGAGTAAGATTTTCATCTTCGCAACACAGACCGAGTTTCGCCGCCCCAAGCCAGTCCGCGGCTAACGCAACTCCGCTGGAGAAACGAAATGCCTGTGCTTGACTGATAGGTTCGACATTTCTCATCAGAATGCCTGCGCAAACAATTAAGATTAGCGGCGCGCGTCAGCACAATTTGAAGAACCTCCACGTGGAAATACCGCGGGAGAAGCTGGTGGTGATTACTGGTCTAAGCGGCTCGGGGAAATCCTCGCTCGCTTTCGACACTCTGTATGCGGAGGGGCAACGGCGTTACGTCGAGAGCCTCTCCGCGTACGCGCGGCAATTCCTCGATCAAATGGAAAAGCCCAATATCGATTTCATCGAAGGATTGTCGCCGGCGATTGCCATCGAGCAGCGCAGTGCCGGCGCTAACCCGCGATCCACCATCGCGACCACGACTGAGATCTACGATTATCTGCGGGTCCTCTTTTCCGCCGTGGGTCAACCGCACGATCCGCTGACCGGCCGAGCTCTGACTCGCCAAACGCCTCAACAAATCGTCGATAAGATTCTGGCGTACGAACCGGGCACCAAAATCATTGTGCTAGCGCCGCTGATCGAAAATCAGTCAGGCGAATTTCGGGACGTGCTCGAAAAACTCAAGCGCGAAGGGTTCGTTCGTGCACGAATTGACGCAGAGTTAGTGGAGCTGGATCGCCCCGAGCCGGTCCGACTCAAGAAACGCGAGCGGCACACCATCGAAGCGGTGGTCGATCGGCTGGTCATCCGCGATGGCATTCGCGTACGGCTGACAGATTCAATCGAAACGGCTCTGAAATGGGGCGACAACCGCATTGTCGTTTTGGGCCAGACGCCCCCTGCAAGCGACAATTGGGCAGAATGCCGCTACTCCACAGATTACGGGAACGCTGAAACCGGCTTCAACTTAGGCGAGCTGACGCCGAGACATTTTTCGTTCAACAGCCACCTCGGCGCTTGTCCTGCTTGCCACGGTTTGGGAACACAACTTGAGTTCGATCCGGAGCTGATGATCTCCGACCAAACCAAAACGTTGGCCGAAGGCGCAATCACACCCTGGCGTCGCGGCACAAAACGCATGCGAGTCTACTATCGGCATCTGCAGGATGCTCTGATCAAACACTTTAACGTGAACGATGACGTGGCGTTCGCCGATTTGCCTGACGCATTCAAAGCCGCCCTTTACTTCGGCACGAATGGGGAGCCGATTGAAATGGAGTTTGGCGGCAACGGCGAAAAGAAAATCACAAAACCGTTCGAGGGACTGGTGCCGCAAATGCAGCGGCTTTATGAGCAAACCGAGAGCGAGTTCACGCGCAATCGCATTCGAGCATTCATGACACGCGAGACATGCAGGGTCTGCGGCGGCGCAAGACTTAAACCGGAAATCCTTGCCGTCACAATCAAGGACCGACCCGTCTCCGCCGAGGCTACGGCGGGCAGGCAGCGCCGCGAATTGAACATCCATCAGTTCAGCCAGCAAACCGTGGAAGACGCGCTGCAATTCATTGCCGATCTCGACCTGACCGAACAGCAGGAGGCGATCATAACAGAAGTTGTCCGCGAGATTCGCTCGCGTCTGCAATTTCTCTCCGAAGTCGGGCTAGGTTATCTCACATTGAATCGCGAAAGCGGCACGCTTTCCGGCGGCGAAGCGCAACGGATACGACTGGCGACACAAATCGGGTCAGGCCTGGCAGGCGTTCTTTACATTCTGGACGAACCGAGCATCGGTTTGCATCAGCGCGACAATGCACGTCTGCTCGGAACACTGCGAAAACTGCGCGATCTTGGGAATTCCGTCATCGTGGTCGAGCACGACGAAGAAACGATTCGGGCTGCCGACCACATCATTGATCTCGGTCCGGGCGCAGGGCCGCGTGGTGGTGAGATTGTGGCAGAGGGAACTCTCGACGAAATCATGCGCGCGAAAAATTCTTTGACTGGCGATTATCTCTCCGGACGGGCGCGCATAGCCGTTCCAAAACAGCGCGCTCAGCCGCGGCATGATGGCTGGCTTACAGTCGTCGGCGCAAGTGAAAACAACTTGAAAGCAATCGATGTCTCATTTCCTCTCGGTTGCCTAACGTGTGTGACTGGTGTTTCGGGCAGCGGCAAATCGACTTTGGTCGACGACATTCTGCGCCGCGCGCTTTTCCGGCATTTCTATAATTCGAAAGACAAACCGGGCGTTCACAAAGCGATTCGCGGCCTGGAACAGATCGACAAGGTAGTAGTAATCGATCAAAACCCGATCGGCCGGACGCCGCGGTCGAACCCGGTTACATACACCGGCGCGTTCACCCCGATACGCGAACTGTTCGCGCAATTACCAGCAGCGCGGGTCCGCGGTTACGACGCAGGTAGGTTCAGCTTCAATGTTAAAGGCGGTCGTTGCGAGAATTGCGAGGGCGGAGGCTTGATCAAAATCGAGATGCACTTCCTGCCCAACGTTTACGTCGAATGCGAGGTTTGCCGAGGCAGACGCTACAACCGCGAGACGCTCGAGATCACTTACAAAGGCAAGAATATCGCGGATGTGCTGGACCTAACTGTTGACGAAGCTGCGCGATTCTTCCGCAATGTGCCGACCATCGCGGAGAAGCTGAATTCACTGCTCGATGTTGGCCTGGGCTACCTGCGACTCGGCCAGGCTGGAACGACCCTTTCCGGCGGCGAAGCCCAGCGGGTGAAACTTGCCACAGAGCTTGCCAAAAAAGCGACCGGTCGCACTGTCTACATTCTCGATGAACCGACGACCGGGTTGCATTTCGCCGATATTGAAAAATTACTGGAGGTGTTGATGAAGCTCCGCAACACGGGCAACACGATCGTGGTGATTGAACACAATCTTGAGATGATCAAGTGTGCTGACTGGATCATCGATTTGGGTCCTGAAGGAGGCGAACATGGCGGCGAGGTGCTGGGATCGGGATCGCCTGAGAGAGTCGCCACTATTGCGGCCAGCCATACCGGGCAATACTTACGAGCAATGCTGGAGAGACGATGAGACACATCGGACACTTAGGTCTTATATATGTGATCGGCGTACTCAGCCAATTCGCTCGCGCCGATACCTCTGCTGACCTCGCCCAGGCGAGCGGAGCGCTTTCAGAAGGCGTGCCGGAGGTGGCGGTCGTGCGGTTGCAGTTGTTACTAAACAAAAATCTGCCCGAATCAGAATGGCGCGCCGTCGCTGAAAAACTTGCGGAAGCGCAAGTGGTCGCAAACGAACCAGAGGACACTCTGGTTCTGTTGACCGACGCCAGGTTGCATGACTTGCCATGGACGAAATTCTGGCGTGCTCAGGCGCTGGCCAGTCTGCACCGGTGGGCCGACGCGTTGCCGCTTTATGAGGAATTGACTGACGAAAGTTCCCCGTTTCAGAGAGCAGCTATTTTTGGGGCCGGCGAGACGTTGCGCGCGCTAGGTAAATGCCAGGACGCTCTGAGAAAATTCATTCTGCTTGCGCATGATAAAAAATGGGGGGCGCGAGCGCAGGTGCGAGCGGCTGAGTTGCATATTGAATTGGGCAACGCTCCCGAGGCACGCCGGCTTTTGGAGCAGTTGAGTTGCAGAACGGCGCGAGCGGCGCGTGTTACGCGGGCGGCTCGAACTGATTTCGCACCGGCCTGAACGAGCGATCGGGATGTTTCAGGCGATTCTGAAGAGGCCGGAGGGAACGCCTCATCCCATTCTGCTGGCTGCGCTTTTCGGCATCGCTGAAGCGCATTTGCAACTCAAGACGCCGGAGACCGGAGATGATGTACTAGAGCGTTTCATCGATCGTAACCACGCAGACCCTGATCTCCCGCTGATATTTGCAAAACTCGATGAGCTGTATCGCGCCGAACACAGACCGTCGCGCAATGAACTTGAAAAGTGGGTGCGCAGGCCGGAACAGCCGCGGCGAACATTCGCGCGTTGGTACCTTGCACGACTAGAGATTCACGCAGGTCGCAGAGAGCGGGCCCGCCAGTTGTTTACGGATCTGCGGCGCACAGGGGTCAACTCCCCGGCCATTGCGCCTGCTCTGTTCGAGTTTGCCGAATTTGAAATTGACGACGGCCGCTTTGATGAAGCGATAGCTATCCTAGACGATGCGCGCTTGCTGCGACCCGACCCGGCGTTATTGACCCGGATCGCTTTCTTATCGGCGCAAGCGCAGTATTTAGCGAGGCGTTTCGATACAGCAACGGCTGCCTTCGAACAAATCGCGCAGGGCGATTCGCCCTGGACGAAAGCAGCGCTGTTTAACGCATCCAGCGGCTGGTTGCAGGTCGGTAATCACACTCGTTTTATTGCCGACTACAGCCAACTCGAAAAGCAGGGCGGCGACGAACAATCACGGGCTGATTTGCGATTGGAGGAAGGTTTGATGCAGGCGGCTAAAGGCGACAAAAAAGCCGCGGCATCGTTGCAGCGATTCATTCACGATTTTCCAAAGAATCCGCGAGTATCAGAAGCTTGGGTCGGCCTCGCCGAGTTGGCGTTTCATTCCTCGCCACCGCGTCTGGAAGAAGCACGTAAGAATCTGGATCGCGCAATCGAGACTGGACCGACCGATGCCGCCGTCGAACGCGCCGATTATCTCCGCATCTGGGTTGAAGAGGCAGCTGGTGGAGACGAATCGAAAGTGATTGCGCTCGCGAAGCGATTCTTGGAGCGCCATATCGAGTCGCCATTTGCTCCTGAAGTCCGAATGAAGCTGGCGGAGCTTTATTACCGGCGTGAGGATTTCGCCAATGCGCAGACCCAGTTTGAAATCATCGCACAACAGAATCCGAATGACTCGCTCGCGGAAAGAGCGCTCTTTTTCGCGGGGGAATCGACCATGTCGAGCATGGGCGAGCACACACTCGATCGGGCACTCGTTTTATTTGATCAGGTCGTGCAGAAGAAAGGCGCAATGCGTTGGGCAGCGCGCAACGAACAAGCCGTAATCGAGCGCAAACTTGGCAAGCCCAATGACGCACTCACGCTGTACGATGAGGTGTTAAAGAGCGACGCAGGCGCATCTGAAAAACGCGAGGCGCTTTGCGGAAAAGGCGACATTTTCTTCGAGGGTGGGACCAGTGACCCCGCCAGTTACGAGCGTGCCATTGAGGCCTACGATCAATTGGCTGCTGATAAGGTGGGCTCGATTCATTGGCGTAATCAGGCGCTGTTTAAGAAGGGGCTGTGCCTGGAAAAGAAAGGCGATCGAGTCGGTGCGCTGGCGACGTTCTATAAGATTCTAGAGGACGAATCGCGACCCGGTGAGCGCCGCGAGTTGTTCTGGTATTACAAGGCGGGGTTCAATGCTGCGCGATTGTTGGAGGAAGATTCCAAGTGGGAATCTGCCGTCGCGATCTATGACAAGCTCGTCGCAGCCGGAGGCAGTCGCAGCGAGGAAGCAAAGGCGCGTCTGAACAATATTCGGCTCGAACATTTTCTTTGGACTGACTAAAGCATTCCTCGCGGAGGCTGGTGGAAGCGGGCTGGCCTAAAAATACGAAGTGGGTCGGGGAATTAGCTTGCTTAAATTCGCAGCAGGATCAAAATCACGACATGGGAAATGGAACCAGACTGAGTCGCGTGTGCGGCTGGTCGGTCCGATCTGCAATCGGGATCTTCGCCCTTGCATTCTGCGCATCAGCATTCGCTAATGATCCGAGCAAGAATGTCGTAGCGCGGCCCGCGCAACCACTGCCTACCACAACGACAAAGAAAATTTGTTACGTGGTAACGGGTGGCTCGCGCATTCCGCAGCGATGCGATCGTCTCTCTGCAATTCCGACCACTGCTCACGCGATGGATATTTACGGTCATCGTCCGGGCCTATAATAATAGAGTCCGACGATGCTCGCGGGTGATTGCGTGCTGCCAGCACGGCAGCGCGGAGGGAAGATCATATTTTTTCTGCCGCCAGCCCATTCCTGCAGATTCAGCCTGAACCGCCCAGCGAAATTTAAAGCGACTTCGCGAAAACCTTTACGAAGTCGTCTTGGCGGTCCCGCTCGTTAGGCAAGATTTTGCTGCTGCGATCACGGCTTTGTCGTCATTATTTGTCAGCCCCGCCAGGAAACCACGAATGCGGCGGAACGATTGACGCAAAAATAAATCTGCCGCTAAATGATCGGGCGGCGGCAGCCCGCCATTTCGCCTCGCGAACTGAGTTTCGCTATCGATGCGGCTTAGGACACAGGTCGAAGCGAAAAGATCCATCGCCGCGTTCGCGATCCGTTCCTGGACAAGCTGCATGTCTAGAATTGGCTCACGATACGTAATCAACGCGCGATTAACGGCAAAATTAAAATGCCGGATCAACCGGCCGAGTTGCCGCGCGTGGGCGCGAAGCTGTTCGCTTTGCACGGGCACTTCAGGAACACGAACCGTCGCGCTGAGCCGGTTCTTTCCGGCCGCCCACGCTTTGCTCACACCATCGCGCGACGGCTTCATCATCGTGTCGTAAATTTCCTTGAACTCCATTCCCGGACCGCGCATCCCGACTAGCGCGATGAACGAAGTGAGCACTTCATTGGCGCCCTCGCCGATTTGGTTGATCCGCGCGTCGCGCAACATTCTCTCCAACGGCAGATCGGTGAAGTACGCCGAGCCGCCGTAAATCTGGAACACGTCGTTGATGCACTCCCAGA
>QHOX01000369.1 GCA_003219465.1 Verrucomicrobiota bacterium
CGAAGCATGCCAGAGCGAAACGCAATTTCAAGTTTGCGACCGCGAAGGCGCAATCGCCAGGTCGCCGCGGCGACCGCTCCCCGCCAAAACAAAAGCGCCCAGCACTTGGCTAGCAAAGTGCGGGGCGCTTTGAATTGAATTAAATGAAACGAGCCAGCTCCGCTTTTTAATTATACAACGCAGGTATCGGATTCAGAAGAATATCACTGGCGCAAATGAGGCGAGCCGACGCGATGCACCGTCGTTCACTCGAGGTCCAACTCCACCTTTACCTGCTCCCATGGCACACCGGGCTTTCCGGCGTTGCGCTCGATTGCACCACGAAGCTCGATGAGGTCTTCCATGTCTTCGATGCGTTCCTGAAGCCGATGCATTTCGGCAGCGAGGGACTCGACGGTTGGCTTCTTCACATTGGCCATATTACTCATACGCTGTCTTGCGATCTTTTACAGCATACACGCTGATGAGGTCGCCTTCCAGAGTAAAAAGCACCCGCAGACTCCCCATTCGCAAGCGATACTCATGCGTCTTCGCCGTGAGTTTCTTCACATCACCCGAAAAGTCCTTCTGCAGTGCGTCAAGTCTTCCTCCAATATTGCGCCGCTGTTCTTTTGGCAAGGCGCGCAATTGTTGCCGGGCTTCTTCTTTGATCTCAAGCCGGTAGCGCATTGCCGTTTCGCAGCCACAGGGTAGTCATGTCAGAACCTGATCCAAGATAAATTAATGCCGGTTAAGGCCTGAGAATTTGTTCTATGCAGGCAAACAAAAGCGCCCAGCACTTTGACTAGCAAAGTGCGGGGCGCTTTGAATTAAACTAAACCAAACTTTTCGCAATGATCGGAGATTGAAATGAGCTTCGTCTTGGCTCATCGACGATAGATTTCGCTTCGATGCGCAATCGCAAGGACCAGCACAGTGAGGTTGGGATCATTTACTTGATAGACAATCCGGTAATTGCCAACCCGAATTCGATAATTCGATATATAGGTCAGGTTCGCCCGCCAGTTTGATACAACCAGAAGGTCGCGCGTTTTGCTCAAGACGATCAATCGCAGCACGCAGTCGGCTGTACAACTTTGCGTCTCGCAGGCCAGCGAGAAATTTCTCAGCTCGTCGGCTGAGGAACACCGAATTGCGCATCCAATCTGGCTTTCACCTGCGCCCATGGCAGAGGTTCTTCAGATTCGCCTAAGGCATCACGCGCCGCTTTCAAATCGGATGCGTTTTCCAATGCTTCAAGCTCAGTCAAATCTTCTATCAGCGACACCACTCGCTTGGCGCGGGAATCGGAGAGCGTTTCCAGTTTCGAAATTGCGTCAGCCAATTCAACCTTGCTCACACTCGAAGCATGCCAGAGCCGAATGCAATTTCAAGTTCGGGAGCGCGACGGCGCGACCGCTCCGGCCGTTCTTGCAAACCTTGGGCGTTGGACGCCTGCCGCTACAGGTAATCATTAGTGTCAATTCGTGTCCATTCGTGGTTAGCCACAGAAAACAAAAGCGCCCAGCACTTTGACTAGCAAAGTGCGGGGCGCTTTGAATTAATTAAACTAAACGAGTCGGCGTCTCTTCTCAGTTATAATGCAAAAACCCGGGGGGATCGCCGGGAACCGGAGCTCCTTCAGCATCGCCAGTCTTTAAGCCGACGTTTGTTTGAAACGTTATTTTATCAGGCCAGCCGGTGTCAACAGCCTGACCTGCTTTAAAGACACTCGCGTCGCCGCCTTTACGGATCGCAATAAAGCCTTTTGCGCCGTAAGGAACGTCGGGGGGAGCTGTCGCCAGTGCAGTGTCGTAGACGTAGTTATGGGTGACGGCAAAGACCGCATTGGACGCGTCCCCGTCTACAACCGGGTAAATCTTGAGAGACGCTGGAGCCGTTCCGGTAAACGTTATGGTCTCAGGAGGTCCAACGACCACGTTACCGGTCAGACCGGCACCAGGAGCGGTCAAGAGCTTCAACACATCGCCGCCCTTTAGATAACCTTTTGCGAGTAATATATTGCAGTAGCCTTGCAAGTCACTCGCGGTAAGTGTACCAAGCGTAATGAGATCGCCAGGCCAGCCTGAACTCGCGTCGCCTGTTGCTGCGCCGTCGTTCGACATTTGGAATTGAGCCAGGTACATCTGGCGGGCGTTGTTCATTGTGCCGGTCATTTGAGCCTTGGCGAGCGCCGACGTTAACGCGGGCACAGCCAGTGCGGCCAGGATCGCAATAATCGCAATCACGACCAGCAACTCAATCAACGTAAAAGCGCTGACGCGCCCACGTTGCTTCGGCAGGGTAAATGCTGAGGAGGGTTTATTTATTTTTAGTTTCATTTGTTTTTTTTGTTTCTGACGTTGTTCTGAGGGGTTTTTGGCTCAGAGGGTTTTGTTTCGGGTTGTTTGGGGGTTTTTGGTTTGGGTTCCGCCTTCGCACAAGGCTACGGCGGACAAGTGTTCTGAGGGTTGGTCTTAGTTGAAGCGCGGCTTATCGCAGTATTCACGGATGAAGTCAATAATTATTTTTAACTTTTCTTGGGGGCCCTTTTTAACCACGAATGGACACGAATGAACACTAATTGGGGAGCGCACGCGCCCTCGCGTGCTGGTTTCGGCGCCCTCGCCGAAACGATCTTTCTTCTAACCAGGAATCCATAGCCAATAACCTTCCACTATTCTCTCCGGGATTTGCCGGCCGAAGTTCTCAAAAATCTTTCCCGATCTCACTGCCGGCGGCCACGGATTACACGGATGACACGGATGGGGGCTGTAGCCACGGCGCTGTGCGCCGTCCGAGACGTGTCGCCCCCAAGCAAGTAAACAGGTACTGTTCCCATGCGCTGCTTCCTTTCACTAGTCTCTACGGAATCTACCGGACCAAGTTCTCAAAAATCTTCCCGATCTCGAAAGAATCTAACCACGAACCCGCCTTCGCCAAGCCTACGGCGTGACAGGTGGACACGAATGAGGCTCCGCCTCCCGTGATTCGCTAAATCGTTACAAAGTTACATCGGAACGCGGATTGGGGATCGCACCCCCCCGTTCGGCGTGGCAGGCGAGATACTACTCCAAGGGAGGAATTGGTAACAACGGCTGCGAATGGCGAGCGCGTTCCCAGTCGGCGCGAAGTTCCTGGAAAATTTTAACCACGAATTAACACCAATGAACACAAATAAGGAGGACCAAATTCGTGTCTATTCGTGTCTATTCGTGGTTAGTACGTATGGGGAGACGGATGCCGTAAAAACGGCAAACTTCAGGCATTTTTAGCGCGTGCCGGGATTTTGCCCGTGATTTCCAGATAGGCTGAGTCGGGGCAAATATCAAGATCCTCTGACCAAGCAATCTGCCCGCGATCACCAATTTGCACGTTGCGGAATAAAGCTTCGTCACGAAGCGGTGCAAAAACGCCGTAACGCACCTGGTCTGAAAGATCAATGATTCCCTCGACGC
>QHOX01000382.1 GCA_003219465.1 Verrucomicrobiota bacterium
ATTTTCCACAAGCCGAACGTGATTTCTCCACAGCCTTCGCGATCGATCCACGTAATCCGAACGCCTACAATCTTCTCGCCGACACCTACGTGCTTGAACGCCGGTTGCCGGAAGCGGTCCACGTCTATGATAATGTTCTCGCTGCCGGCGAGACGGTTCCGATCGTCTACTTCCGGCGCGCTTCAGCCATGCAATCCGGAACCGGCGACATTGGGCCGTTGCGCGATGTTTTGACGAAATATCCCGACATGGAATTTGCCGGAGGCCAAACGCCGACCCGTGTCTGGATCTCGATGCTCGACCGCGACTATGCGCGAGCGGAAAAATTCCTGGCTGATTCACCGCGAAAGGATTTTCAAGACATCGACTTCAGCTTTTATTTTCCGAAATCGTGGTACGAAGCGATGATCGCGCGCGAGAAAGGCGATGCTGCTAAAGCAACGGCTGCTTTTCGCGAATGCCGCGAAATTCTCGCGCAACGATTGGTCGTTAAACCGGAGCACGCGCGCACAATCGCCGTGCTCGCGCAAGTTGATGCCAATCTTGGCCAAAAAGATTTGGCAATTCAAGAAGCGCAACATGCCATCGATCTGATGCCGACATCGAAAGATATTTACGACGGCGCTCTGGTGTTGGAAGGGCTCGCGCAGGTTTACACCTGGACTGGCGACCGCGACCGCGCGATCGAGACGTTGCAAAAACTTGTGGCAATGCCGGGCTACACCAACTACGGCCGGTTGAAGCTTCATCCCTTGTGGGCTCCGCTCCGCGGCGATCCGCGTTTCGAGAAAATCGTCGCCTCACTCGCGCCGAAAGGCCAGACCAAGTAAACTCGGGCGAAATGAATCCGAAGGCATTCTTCGGCGAGCTAAAACGGCGCGACGTTTACAAGGTCGCGGTGGCATATGTCGCCGCTCGCGCGATTATGAATCGTGCGGCGTCTCACGCCGCGCCGAAAGAGCCGGCAGCGCCTCCGCCCACGCAGCCGCCGCCATAAGAAGCTTGGTCAAAGTTATTCGTCCGCAAAAGATCTGAGCCAAGGCGATAAAGATGATTTACATCCGCACGCAAATTCGAGATCGAAATGAACCCTCAATTCGTTAGCTGCTTCGACTCATCAGATGTTCATCGCGTGCCCGCAGTTCGCTGCCTCAGCAGCTGGGGCAAAACAAAAAGCCGCCACGCGGTGAAGCGTGACGGCTGGATTAGTGAAATCTGCTGCTTGTTGGGGGCCCGCAGCTTTATTGATTGTTGTTGACCACTTGCGGCGCGGGTTTGGTCACTTCAATTTGGGCGCTCACTTTTTGGATTTGCGCCGCCTGCTCTTTGAGTTGCGCCGTCAGCGCATCAATCCGTTTTTCTTGTTCCTGCACTTTGCGGTGTTCTTTCAGGAACTCGTTGAGCAACATCGCGTTCACGGCCTCGTAGCGCACGGTATAAGGCTTGCCCTGGTCGTCACGCGCCACCAGATCTGGATTCACCTTTTCTACTTGCTCGGCCACCAAGCCGAACTGCGGGATACCATCGGGATCAATCGCGTGTTTGTAGCGGAAGGTCACCGGTCTGAGCGCCAGGATGGCGTCGCTGGCCTCGCCCATCGCCTGAATGTCTTGCTTGAAACGGGCCGAGGAAGGCGGCACGCCGAGTTGACCGCTACCGTTTATCTTAACCGGTATGCCGCTAACCGCTGTTCCACTAATGCCAGCGATATAGGTGGCTGTCTGAGTTCCTACCGTGCCGATGCGGATCGTGTTGGCCTCGGCAGCAACACCCTGGTTCCCTACATCGATATTGTTGTCGCCAGTGGTGAGATTGCTACCGGCGAGATTGCCCAATGCGATGTTCTCGTTGCCGGTTGTGTTATTCAGGAGCGCATTGGTACCGTTGGCCGTGTTGTTGTTGCCGGTTGTGTTGCCAAGGAGCGCATTGGTACCGTTGGCCGTGTTGTTGTTGCCGGTTGTGTTGCCAAAGAGCGCAAAATAACCAATTGCCGTATTGTCGTTGGCGCTTGTGTTGGAAAAGAGTGCGAAACTACCGGTAGCCGTGTTCCAGATGCCGGTTGTGTTGGAAAAGAGCGCGTCATGACCATCGGCCGTGTTGTTGTTGCCGGTTGTGTTGAAAGTGAGCGCTGCACGACCGGTAGCCGTGTTCCGTTCGCCGGTTGTGTTGCTATTGAGCGCGGCATAACCGTTGGCCGTGTTTCTAACGCCGGTCGTATTGCTGCTAAGCGCTATAGAGCCGGTGGCCGTGTTGGAGTCGCCCGTTGTGTTGCTGTAGAGCGCATCAAA
>QHOX01000383.1 GCA_003219465.1 Verrucomicrobiota bacterium
TCACCGATAGTTCATTACAAACTCCAACGTGGCTGCTGGATTCGCTTCCAGCCGATCAAAAAATCGCGCTAATCGACCCTGCATCGACTCATAAAACTTTTTGCCAACCCATCCTGACCGCACTCTACTGGAACGCCACTTTTCATCAGGCACGCCTCGACTTGATTGCCGCCGCGGGAGCAAAATATTCCAGCGACCCGGCCATTGTCGCTGTAAACATGGCCTCCTTCGCCAATCACAGCTCGCAGGATTGGAACGTCCAGGATACGGTGGGCACCATCGCATGCCCCAACTGCCCGCAACCGCCGCCAACGCTATGCGGCAATATTTATGTTGATCAGCCCGCACAATGGCTCGCTGCCGGATGGACGGAGCAACTGATGCTCGAGGTTGGGAAAGAGATGTGCGACGCAGCGGCAGCGGCATTCCCCAATCAGAACATCAAACTGCCAATCGGCGGGTTATCTGACATCCGAATGTCGTCCACCGATCCCGGTTACACCAATGGCACTTACACGACGCTGTGCCGCGACATCGAGAATTATGTTTACGGAAACGCTTCGCTAGGGATACCGCCTCGGCCTTACGCCAACAGGTTTTACATGCAACGCAACACGGTCGATGCCAACTGGGGCGACGGGACGCAGTACGACACTTATACCCCTGGGTTTGACTCGCAGAGGTATATCAAATACATGATCCGTGCACACGCCCATCCCAACCCGCCGTGGACTACTCCCGGGCAGGCAGGGTTGCAGATGGTGTCAGCCGCTAGCCTAGGTTCAACCACCAATTGCCGGCAAGACGGCGGGCCAACTGGCCCCTGCGGCGCCACCTGTCCTCCGGTATGCGTCATGCAAGCTTCGCTCGACGTAGCCACGACCTACAATGCCGCGTTCATTGAGCTTTGGGCACAAGATGCGGACAACCCGGACTTCTACACCATGATTACAGCGGCAACATTGGCAATGGGCGGAACGCCACGGGGAATGCCCACGCCCACGCCAACGCCAACACTGACGCCGACACCGACGCCAACGCCCACGCCGACTGCGACACCAACTCCAACGCCGACACCTACCGTGACCCCGACCCCAACTCCGACGCCCACGCCTACGGCCACACCAACTGTGACTCCGACGCCGACGCCTACACCCACACCGGGCCAAATCACGCTCACTGCGCGTGGCTACAAAGTGCAGGGGCGGCAAACAGTGGACCTCTCATGGAGCGGGGCGACTTCGAGCAATGTCGACATTTACCGCAACGGCGTGTTGATCACCACCGTCCCAAACAACGGTTTCTATACCGATCGCATCGGTGCCCGCGGCCATGGCACCTACACGTATCAAGTATGCGAAGCCGGTACCACCACCTGCTCCAATCAAGCGACGGTGACATTTTGATATTTGGCGACCTTGTGTAGCCGGGGCGCCTGGTCGCCGTAGCCTTAAGCGACGGCGGATGACCCCGGCACTTTTGGTTGCGGCACGCTGTTTTGATGGACGAGTAAACGCTACGATCGGCCGCGGTTCGCTCGAGATCAGCGGTCCATTTCAGCTTGGCAGGCGAATGTCGAAATCGGAATAACGAAAAGCCGAGCCGCGCTTTCCGAAGGCTATTAGGCGCCATCTGCGAATCAAGGCGCGCACTGCATCGGGGGATTTGCCTTCCTGCGGAGAGGAGTCAGCCTCTTGAATGGCGATGATCAACTCGCGCTCCAAAGCGGTTTTTTTTTTTCTTTGCTTCGCCATTTGTCGCATCCGCAGTTCAAATCCTTCTCAACAGCATTAGATGCAGGAAACAGCCGAAAACTGCGAAACCAAAAAAAATTAAAAAACAATAAAAAAAAGCTTGACATCCTTCTGCGCTTTTAACTAAAACGGGGGTGCTCACTCCAGGATTGCTCTCCCCAGGGCGGTAAAACAGAAGAAGGGTTTCGCGGGGAAATCTCTAAAGAAAGTTAGAAAAATAAAGGAACAATCCAAAATGAATAAACAACCTACAACCGTTGGGACGTATCTTCTCCGAGGTGCGTTT
>QHOX01000176.1:0-363 GCA_003219465.1 Verrucomicrobiota bacterium
ACCGCGCCCCGCTTCGATGCGTAACTTTAGTGTAGTTAGTTCGTCCAGCTTGCAGCCACGCGCGCTCTCGGGCGCAGTCGCTGATCTTGTTTCTCGTTAGATCTCATGCGTCTCCCGAAGTTTCGTTACACCGCGTTGGCGGCCGTCATTCTCGGTATACTCATTCCAGTGGTCGCGATGGCGGGATTTCAGTTATGCGTGTTCCCGACGCCGGCCGGATATTGGCTGCTCTGCGTTTGGCCTAGTTCTATCATGCTAATGGCCACAGAGAATCTTGGGCACAGTCCGCAGGCTTTCGCGATTCTAGCGTGGAGCGTTGCTTGGAACGTCGTGTTGTATCTGATCGTTTTTACATTGATTTGG
>QHOX01000176.1:430-11124 GCA_003219465.1 Verrucomicrobiota bacterium
AACGGCCCCTTGGCGAAATAACTTCAGGGTACTTGTCACGACGCCCTGCCGTGGCTTATCTCTTTCTCGTTAGACGAATTCCAAACTCAATACTAAATCATAAATGAACGATATCGAAAACAGAATCACACGGCTTGAGCGCGCCGTCGCAGCGCTCACACAAGCGGCGATCAACATCGAAGCATATTGCTCGATCATTGCCGACACGCTTCCGAATCTGCTGCCCGGCGATGCCGATACTAAAGCTCAAATTCAACATCGGCTTGTTCAGGAGCGACTCGAGATGAGGAAGGCGTTGCGCGAGCAGGTAATTGAAGACGGTGGCGTTCTTCCAGAAGGATCCTAGCCGGTTCTGAATCAAGCGTCTGATTTGCACGAAACCACAGCCAAAAGACAAGATACTCTTGATTGCTCACGACGCCTCCCGTCTAACCAGGCGCTGCAGCCGACCGCTGCCCGGCGTTCTATTTCGGTTCGATTTCGCGAGAGACTTTTTCATTTCAGATCAGCGCTCGCTGTCAGCAGCGGCGGCTGAGCTTGGTCTCGTTAGATGTTTGTGCGATGACACAGCCGCTCGTGTGCACAATCCGCGATCAGAAAAGGCTCCAGCGCGAGTTCGAGTTGTTGTCAGCGGACGCATTCGATCCGAGGCGACAGGCGGAGGAGCTGTGCGAGCGGTTTCAGCAAGCCATTCGCCTTCGTCGCGTTGACTGGACGGTGGAGTCTCGGCGGCCGTCGGAACACGTCTGGACATTCGGTAAAGCTCAGGTCCGGTATCGCATTGTGCCGGATGCCGAAGCGGTGGAGATACTCTCGGTGAGCGCGCTTGACGCAAGCGATAAGACACGATGACATCTAACCATGCGATGGAGCGAACGGCGGACCGCCGTACGCTCCACTTTTGATATGATTTCCACATGTTCACTCCGAGCGACACGCGCTCTCGTCCGCCGTCGCTCATCTTGTTCTCGTTAGACCCGCTGGCGATCGACTGCCGCTCATCATTATTCGGGCTATCTAAGCGTTGCCACCGCGTTAGCTAGCGACAAAATTACAGTGATTACGATCACTCCAAAGGCGACGAGCTCGATCAAATAATCTGGCCGTTCTCTGGAGGCATATCGATCAGTGAAGAAACGAGAGGCGCGAATGCGCATCGACGTTGTAGGTTTCATGTTCGTTAAACTCCTTTCGTAGTCGAGGTTTGTGTTGGTTGCTGAGCAAGTGAGGTCATGATTTTCATGTCAACCACATCGACAACGGTCGGTAGTGGCGCGTTGCAGCTCAAGAGTAACGCTGCTGTCACTTTTCATCAGATGCGTGTTCACGCTAATATCAGCGGCTGGGAAGAGCGTGCTATTGTCGAGTTTTTGAAGGTTTCGAAGTAAGGTTGCGTTAATCAAAGAAGTAAAGAGTAACAGCGCGACGCCTGCATCGGCTAACAGGTAACAATCGCGTAACTTTTGCAAGGTAGCGCACACCGCAAAAGCGTTGTCCAAGTTACACGTATGAACACATTAAATGATCTGCAGAAGCAGTATTCACCACTCCAAAATTCAACCTCAACAGAAAGGGAATCTTCTATGAACAAAACCAAAGTTTGCACAACACCTGAAGTAAATAACCTTAGCCCTTTACCACGGCTTTATCGCCGCCGATCGTTCTTGCGCGGCACTGGCTTTGGTGCCCGCGGCAGCGCTACTAAGCGAAGACCTAGAGCATTATCATTGATATCCATCAGCCGCCCGCTGCGTGAGTACGCTTCTAAGAAGACTTTGGACAGTATTGCGTCTGCAAAACTTCTTGTGCTGCTCATATCCCTGGCGGTTCTCGCTTTACCCACCCTGTTAATGGCCCAGGCCGGGACCTTGGACCCGACTTTCGGTATCAACGGCATCGTCACTACGGCTAACACAGGCGCCAATGCTGCAGCCCTCCAGAGTGATGGGAAGATCGTAGTAGCCGGATCGATCGCAACGATGCAGAACGGCCAACAGACGGGCCTGTTGCGCTACAACACCGATGGTACTCTGGATGCCAGTTTTGGCACCGGTGGAAAAGTATTGATTGGTGCCACGAACGCCGGACCTGCGTTTGCTGTGGCCATTCAAACTGATAGGAAAGTTCTCGCGGCGGCTCCCGCTAATCTTCGGCTGACGGTTTTCCGCTTCAATACTAATGGCAGCGTGGACAATACGTTTGGCAACAACGGATCTGTAGCGATCCAGGCAGCCGGACTCTTCCTTCCGCCAGCCAGTGGAGGTATAGCCCTGCAATCTGATGGCAAAATTCTGGTCGCCAGCGCACGCATCGTCGCGCGATTGCTCACGAACGGCCAGCTTGACTCAACCTTCGGCTCGAACGGCGCAGCGCCAACCGTTGGTGGCGATTCGGTCGCGCTTCTGCCAAATGGCAATATCCTCGTCGGCACCGGTAGCGTTACTTCCCTTTACGCTCCGAATGGGAGTCGTGATGCAGGTTTCGGTGTTCATGGTCAGACTCCGGGCTTCGCCTTCAATGATGCAGGCGGATTTGTCGTTGCTACCAACGGTACGGGTGTTACCCCCAAGATCATTACCGCCGGCAGCATCTTTACTTCTCCCGATCTGATGTTTACCCATAGCGTTTCGGGCTTCCTGCTGGTAACCTACAACACAGACGGAACGATTGATAACAGCTTTGGCAAGCACGGTGGTGTGGCAACACCGTTTCCTGGCAATATTCTGGCGCATGCTTTTGCTCTCGCCGTCCAGAAAAACGGCCAGATCGTGGCGGCGGGACAAACCGCCCTCACCGACGTGGACGCTGCTCCTGGTCCATCCGACTTTGCTTTGGTCCGCTACAATTTCAATGGAAGCATCGACACGACCTTTGGTAACGGCGGCTTTGTAAGCACACCATTTGGTACCAGCGAGGCTTTTGCTAACACTGTGCTTATCCAAATCGATGGCAAGATCATTGCGGTCGGCAACAGCAACAACGGAACTACCGTCGCACGTTACCTCGCTAATTAGGAACTAAGGCGTCCTGGAACCGCAAGAATAGGGCCGGGCGCACGCGCTACGCGCAGGAGGACCCACTTACCTTCGCGATTGGCAGTGCTGTCGTAATTGCTCCCAAAAACCAAGCCGCTAGTTTTAGAATCTTTTCGATGTCCCGCCGCACTTACGAATTTGTTCAACTCGACGTATTCGCGCGGGCGCCGCTGGCGGGAAATCCGCTGGCCGTCTTCGCGGACGCCCGCGGACTGAGCGATAGCGAGATGCAAGCTTTGGCGCGGGAGATGAACCTTTCGGAAACCACGTTCATTTTACCGCGTGATGCAGCTATTGAGGCCCGAGAAGGAAAAAAAGTCCGCATATTCACCGTCTCGGAGGAACTGCCGTTTGCCGGACATCCGACCCTCGGCACGGCCCTGCACCTGTACGCCACTCAGCCCACCGACCATCTGCCGACATCCGACGAGATCACACTTGATTTGAAGGTCGGAAAAATTCCCGTGCGTTTCGACCCTGACCCGGAGAACGCCGGCCGTGAACGCGTGGATGGACACGTATTCGGCGAGATGCGCCAGCGCGATCCTGAATTTGGAACTACGCTCTCGCGCGAAGAGGTCACCCGGGTCATCGGGGTTGGAGCTGACGAGATCGCTTCAGAATGGCCAGTGCAAGTGATCTCGACCGGATTCCCATTTACGATTGTACCCTTTCGCAATCCGCAGACCTTGGCCAACCTAAAATATAGCTTTGCGCAAGGGGTCGACTTCCTGGAGCGCAGTGATGCGCGCTTTTTTTACTTTATCTGTCCGAAACGTCATGAAGATCGGCTCGAGGTCCGAGCTCGCATGATTTTTTATGGCGGCGAGGATCCGGCTACCGGAGCGGCCGCGGGCTGTGCCGCCAGTTGGATGGTGCGACATGGCATCGCAAAAAGCGACGAGCAGGCGCTGATTCGGCAGGGTGTCGAAATCGGACGCCCCAGCGAAATTTTTGTTCGAGCAACGCGCAAAGGAGACCACGTCACCAACGTCCGTGTCGGTGGATACGCTGCGGAAGTGCTGCGCGGCGCAGTAACGCTCTAATGAATTATGAGTGACGACAGTCGCGAATATTTCGAAAGCGTCGCCCACAAATTGGACGAGATGCGCCGCACCTTCTTCGGCGAAGGTGTTCGTGTTGCGGCTGACGCGCCGGCGGTTTTAGGCCAAGCGCCTGCCTCTACAATGCGTAGCATGGCCGGAGGCTACTCGATGCATGGGAAACTCACGAGCCGCAAGAACGCGGATGGAGATTTAGTTATGCGCTGTTGGCACGAACCCAAGGTGACAGTGGCGTTACGTTTCCGATGTTGCCGGTGCTACACAGCGTTGCGATTTTGCTTGTATGAAAACTCGATTGGATCTGCAGCAGGAGCATTCACGACATCAACGCGGACGAAAACGCGGCTACGCAAAGATTTTGTGTTTGACAGGCTCGCTGGCGTTTGCGTTACAACGCGGTGCAATGAAGAGGTTACCTTTCATACTTTCCGCGCTGTGTCTCCTTTCACCGCTGGCTCATGGCGGGTCAGAAATTTATGCGAGCAAAGAAATGAAGCAGATGGCTGCGTCGCCTTGCCCGCAATGGTACGCGGATAACGAGTTTAACGTTGGCCTATGGGGCACTTACGTCTTTACAGGTAATGAATGGCGGGATGACCGCTACATCGAAGCGGATCATGCCTGGGGCGGTGGCGTTGACTTCAAATATTTTTTCCATCATTACTTCGGTGTCGGTGTCGAAGGCTGGGTAGTGGATGCCAGACGCAGGTTCGAAGACATTACGGGAGTGGAAGCCTTTCACCTTAGTATCGGACATGAGAGCCGGGCGATCGGCTCTGTTCTGGGTACCTTCACATTGCGTTATCCAATCCGTTGTTCGCGCTTTGCGCCATATCTTTGGGCGGGAGGCGGTGCGATCTTCGGCGGCGGTCAAAGAGAAAGATTTCATCTAGCAGACCAGCCACTGCCCATTGCTACGACCGATCATTTTGGGGCCACGACCGAGGGGATCGGGCAATTTGGAGGCGGTGTCGAAGTTCGGTTTACGCCACATATCGGCTGGATCAGTGATTTCAGTTCGAACGTGGTGGGTGGTCGCGATAACAACTTTGGCATGGCCCGCACCGGCGTGAATTTCGCTTTTTAGGTTTTTCTGCCGCTTACATCACGCCGTGACTCGCGTTTACGATGTGGCGGGCAACGTGATCGAGACACACGAGCACGCGGGCGATTTCAAAGAGCCGTGAGTTTTTTACTCGCATCACGTCGTGCTTCCCGCTAAGGAATTTCCAGTGACTCCGCTTTTATCGAACTCCTCCCAGGTAAGCAAGTGGATTAGACGGAATAATTCCGTCAAATACTGCGGAAAAATTCCATCCATATCTCGTTAGATGGTAACGCGCATCGCCATTTTTGTAGCTTTGCTTCTGGCACCACTCGCGAGCGCAAACGAAGATGCGCCGCCGCCCGTCACCAATGATTCACTCAACGGCGTTTGGGAAGGCATCGTCGGTGACTGGATTCTCTATCGTATGGACATCCGCCCTCACGGCGACTCGTACCTGGTTGAGAACTTCTCGCCACAGAAAGGCTTTCAGACACTGTATCGTCTCGTTCAGCGTGACGTTCGCTCGGGTCGCGTGCGCCTGCGCTTTCGCAAGGTGACCGGCGCAGCGTTCATGGCTGATGAGGTCACGTTGCGTGGCGATGGTTACGCCTACGACAGGCGCGGCGAGCTTCGCACGACGTTAGTGCAAACGGCTGGTGAGAAAGGTTCGTATCCGCTCCGACTTTCGAAAGGCACTAGAACGCGTATTCTAGCTCAGATGTCTAAGCAGGCAGAAAAACTTATTCCGCGTTGACCATTTCAGTCTCTAAACCGCCATCTAACCAGTCAGTGGAGCTAACCGCCACCCGCAGCGCGTCCACATTTTCAGATGACTAAAGCCTTTTCATTTCAAGCGCCGCTCGCTCTCGGTGGCGGTAGCTCACTTCTGTCTCGTTAGATGGTGAGGCCGTACCGAATCGTGCATTTCGTCGGACCATTCAGATAGATGAAGCCCAGAAGTCGCCGCAGCTTCTTGAAAGCGTCTGCAGCCTTCGGCTGCGGACTTGGAGCGGCGGGTTTGTCGTCGCTTTCTATCGCTGGTGCAGTGGTACGTGCGGCCGACGAGGGATTGAACATCATCGGCCCGCGCAAAGGTTTCTCACCGCAGATTGGCACACTGGTTTCAATGTTAACCTGGATGCGCAACGCGATTCTGCAGCCAGCGCAAGGCCTCACCGTGACGCAACTCGACTATTTGCATGACGCGAAGGCAAACTCGATCGGCGCCTTGCTCCTCCATCTGGCGGCAATCGAGCGTCTTTACCAACTACACACCTTTGAGGGGAGAAAATGGGACGATTGGGATGAGATGACGGTGAAAGAGTGGGGCGTACCGGCCGGTTTGGGCGACGCCGCACGGCAAACGATCCGCGGGCATGACCTGTCCTATTACCTCGATCGCCTGCGTGAAGGACGCGAGCAGACCCTCGCGGAATTGCGGAAACGGGACGACACATGGTTAATGCAGATCGATAATCACTGGCTTTGGGGACCGACGAACAATTATTGCAAGTGGTTCCACGTGTGCGAACACGAATCGAATCACAATGGACAGATCAAGTGGATCAAGGGCCGGCTGCCCGACGCATCGAAATCCCAAACCAGCTAATTTGGACGCATACGTCGAAGACTAAAGTCACTCACAAGCCGATGAAGAAGGCATTCCACACTAACCATGCGATCCAGCTGAAGCCAGCGGCCCAATTTCACAGCAAGTTCAGCGTATTTGCGACGACACCCCGCCGTGGCTTATCTCTGTCTCGTTAGGTCTCACGATGCCTTTTCGTGCTACGATAGTTTTCCTTACTTGCGTGGTTGTCACGAGCGTCGCCCAGGAACCAACTAAAGAGCCGAAAGATGCCGGTCCTGGTCTGCGGAACATGTTTCTCAATACTTCTGCAGAGCAAGCTCCCATTCACCCTTCGAAAGAGTATCCGCGGGTTTGGGGCGTAGCAGTGGATTGGCCTATCGGTGAGCACATCGCCACTATCGTTTCACTCGCCGACGGCAGCGCGAGCGTTTACACGACCGGCACGTTCGGCATTATCGGCGGTATCGGGCACGAAACCGTGCGCACCGCCGCCAAGAAGGTTGTAAAGGACGCCGATCGGTATTTCGATGACTCTACTCCGACGCAAGACTTTTCGTATCCGTCACCGGGTCATGTCCGGTTCTTCTTCACTACGTTCAGCGGCGTGCGAGTCATCGATACGGAGTGGGCGTCGCTCTCGGGGCGGCGTAGCAAGTATTTTGCATTGTTTGATGCTGCGCAGGATGTTTTGACTCAGTTGAGCATGGTCACCGAAACAAGGTGAGGTCTAACCAAGCGATGCAGCGAACCGCTGACCGGCCCTGAAAATCCATTTTCGATGACTAAAACGTTACTGTCCGAAGCAAACTCCGCTCTCGTCAGCGGTCGCTCATCTTGTTCTCGTTAGGCCGTTTCCTCATGCACCTTGTCATGTTCGACATTGACGGCACTCTTACCGAGACCATGAAGGTTGACGAGGAATGCTTCGTTCGCTCGTTCAAGGACGTGTTTGGTTTCGTCGATATTGACGCCGATTGGTCACATTATCCACACACGACGGATTCCGGTATCTTTTGCGATGTTTTCACGGCACGCATTGGTCGGTCACCGACAGCGCAGGAAGTTTCGCAGTTTCGCCAGCATTTCATCCAATTGCTTGCCGCCGCTTCCTTACAGGCTCCCTTTGCACCGGTGGCGGGTGCTGACGGATTGTTATCTCGGCTCACACTGGGTGGGTCGTATCGAGTGTCGCTCGCTACTGGAGGTTGGCGTGATTCCGCCCGCTTAAAGATGGCCAGCGCCGGGATGTGCTTTGACGACCATCCGGCCGCATCGGCGGATGACGCACTCGAGAGACAGTCCATTATGAGGCTTTCCAGGCAGAGAGCTGCCGAACGATATGGCGAGTCATTTGCCTGCACCGTGTATGTTGGTGACGGAGTTTGGGATGCTCGTGCATGTCGGCGTGTTGGCATTCCGTTCATTGGCATTGGCACTGGAAGTCGAGCGACACGATTGTCCGCGGAGGGTGCTGTATGTGTCTTCCCTGATTTCAGTGACGCGGATATGTTTTTGAGGCGTGTGTATGAGATTACGAACGCGGCCTAACCATACGCTGCAGCGAACCGGCAATCGCGCTCTGGTTGCAATTCACGCCTCCTCCTGCAGGCCGGGTCGCTGAGCTTGGGTCGTTAGGTGCGTCCGGGCGCACATACGGCCACTACTGCGTTCCCTTCGATCGTGCCGCATCCGTACCGCTTCCCGCGCGCACTTCCGGTCGCCATCGGAATTTATCGAGCAGCGGATTATCTTTTCCTTCCACTGCGTCGGCGATGATCTCACCGAGCACCGGGGCAAATTTGAATCCGTGTCCGCTGTCGCCGGCGGCAACGACTAATCCGTCGCGCTCCGGATCGCGCGCGATCCAGAAATGTCCATCGTGCGTGTCGCAGTACATGCAGACACGACTGTAGACAATCGGCGCGTCGGCGAGCGAGGGGAAAGTCGAGGCCAGAAATTCACGCAAGTTCTTTTCGTCATCGGCAGTCACCACGCGATCGGAGGAATCCGGCGACATCTCGCGGCCGGAACCGTGATTAGCGATTTTCACGACGCCGTCGCGATTGATCGGAAATCCGTAGTAGCCGGTTGTTGTAATGTCTGCGCCGAAAACTGGAAAACGCTCCGGCGAGAACAACTCAGGCGCTAAAGGCTTGAGGTGAAAAACTGGCTGCCCGGTCGCGCGGAAAAACTTCTTGGTAAACGGCAGCAGGTAGGGCGTCCACGCGCCAACCGCCATGACAACGAAATCCGCGGCGATTCGCTGTCCATCATCGAGCGCGATGCCGCTCACGCGATTGCCTCGTTCGTCCAACTGCGAAAACGTCACGGCTTCGCGTAGTTCAACGCCGGCAGATTTTGCGCGCTCAATTAACATTGCAACCACGCGACCGCTCTCCGCATAACCCGCCTCGATCTCAAGAACGCCATCTAGATAAAGTTCCGGATTCCACGCCGGAAAACGTTTCCACAACTGCGGCGTGTCCATACGCGCCACTTTGAGCCCGCGCTTTTCGAGAAGTTTCCAACTGTCATATTCAAAATCGCCCGGCTCCATTTTCTGACGGCAAACGAACATCACGCCGACTCGGTGCCGAATTCCTGATTCCATTGGCGCCAGAGTTTGATCGAACGTTCGGCAAGGGCGGTGTAATCCTCATCTGCGCCGTATGCGGCGCGCACGGCCTTACTGATGTCGGTGGACGCCGCCAACGGGTGCGGCAGCGGTCCCGGATCGATCAGCACGACTTCGTGACCGCGTTTCTTTAGCTCGATCGCGGCAGTTACGCCATTAATCCCTGCGCCAACGACGATGGTTCTCGACATACCGTGAAAACTGTCACTCTGAGCGAAGCGAAGAATTTCTGATCATTCGGTCCTTACCGTGCCACGGAAATAATCAGAGATGTTTCGCTCCGCTTAACATGACAACGAAACAAGCCGCGTTCTGTTTCTGGAGCATTAAGTGCATGGTTGCTAAGCTGTTGTTTGCAGCGCGCGTTCCCGTTCGAGCAGAGTCGGGTGTGAGTAATAAAAACCGCTGTAGAGCGGGTGGGGCGTCAGGTTACTCAAGTTCTTCTCGGTCAGTTTGCGCAGTGCTTGGACGAGCGGTTGCGCTTCACCCATCGTTGTGCGTGCGAATGCATCCGCTTCATACTCGAAACGGCGTGACCAGATGTGAATCAGCGGCGAAAACCAAAAACTGATTGTCCCCGCCAACAACGCAAACAGCAGCATTGCCGGCACAACGTTCGCTGCGGCAAAACCGGCGTGGTAACCGAAACCAAATGCGTGATAAAACCATTGCTGACGCGCCAGCCAGGCAACCGCAGCGAAGGCCACAAAGACGCCGGCGATTGAAACGCCAAGCAACTTCAAAACGTGACGCTTTTTGTAATGACCGATTTCGTGCGCCAGCACGGATTCCAGTTCGGGCTCAGTGAGTTGGGCGATCAGTGTGTCGAAAAGAACAATTTTGCGAAAACGTCCGAACCCGGTGAAGAAGGCGTTGGAGTGACGCGACCGTTTACTGCCGTCCATCACTTCGATGCTGCGGGTCGGAAAATCGGTGCGCCGCGCCAGCGCAAAGAGGCGCTCGCGCAAGGTGGAGACCTCCGGGAGCGGCGTGAACTTGTTGAAGAGCGGCATGATAACCGTAGGGGCGATCAGCAGCAAAAGCAATTGAAACGCGATCAGGACCGCCGCTGCCCAAATCCACCAGTTTGAGCCAGTCCATTCGATCAGTTTCAACACCAGCAAAAGCAATGGAAATCCGAGCATCACCGCGAGTACAAACCCTTTTAAACGATCAAGCACCCACGTCTTCACCGTCGTGGTGTTGAAACCGAATCGGTCTTCGAGTTTGAACTGCGCGTACCACGCGAATGGCAAACTCACGATGATTAATGCAAAGCCTGTAACGAAAAGAAAACCAGCGATTGCCAAAACGGACGTGC
>QHOX01000384.1 GCA_003219465.1 Verrucomicrobiota bacterium
ACGAATCCGAATTGGCCGGTGGATCTGAATGTGTCAGTACCGGGGTTTACTTCTAATGTGCAAAACGAGCGCGGCGGTCTCGCCATTGTGAATGGGATTCTTTATGTACCATTTTCAGGGCACTTCGGCGACTGCGGCACTTATCGCGGTTGGGTTGTGGGCATTCCGATCAACAATCCTTCCAGCGTCATGGCTTGGGCAACGGGTGCCATCGGCGGTGGTATTTGGGGACACAGCGGCGTTGCCAGTGATGGCACCAATATGTTTGCGATCACCGGAAACACGTTCAACGCTTCGACTTGGATGGGCGGCGAAGCAATTATCCGGTTGCAAACCGGGCCCATCTTTAGTGGCCAGCCTACCGATTACTGGGCGCCAACTAATTGGCAGCAGCTTGATAACGGCGACACCGACCTTGGTGGTGTCAGCGCCATGTTGGTGGACGTGCCGGGTGCGACGCCTTCGCAACTAGTGCTCGCGCTGGGTAAAGACGGCAAGGGCTATTTACTTAACCGCAATAATCTGGGCGGCATCGCTGCGCCGGTAGCCTCGGCAAACCTTCCAACAGCCGTGAGGGGTCAATCAGCTGCCACCTACCGAACCGGCCAGGGAACATATTTTGTCTTTCATACCGAAAGTAATGCCGTCGCGGCTTACAAAGTTACTCCCACGAATCCACCAACAATAGTTAATGCGTGGACTGTGAGTCAGACCGGACTGGGGTCGGCTTTTGTTACCTCGACAGATGGCACGAATAACGTGATCGTATGGGTAGCAGGTGGTGGAGGCGACGGGCGTTTGCACGGTTACAATGGCGATACCGGCGCAGTGGTTTATGCCGGCGGGGGCGCTAACGAAATGATGACCGGCACGCGCAAATGGAACACAGGCATTGTAGCTCGCGGACGCATCTACTATCCGGCTGATAACAAGATCTATGCCTTTAAGCTGCCTGCGGGGACGCCCACGCCTACGCCTACCCCGACTGCAACGGCGACCCCCACGGCCACGCCTACAGCCACTGCGACCGCGACACCTACAGCAACGCCCACCCCCGGACAGATCATCCTCACTGCGCGCGGCTACAAAGTGCACGGACGCCAGACCGTGGATCTCTCCTGGACGGGGGCGACTTCGGGCAATGTCGACATCTATCGTAATGGGGGGCTGATCGTCACCACCCTGAATGACGGGTTCTACACTGATTCCCCGGCTGGCCGTAGCCATGCTACCTACACCTATCAAGTATGCAACACGGGCACCCGAACCTGTTCTAATCAAGCAACGGTGAGGTTCTGACGGTGGCGGTAAAGGTGGCGAGGATTGCCAGCAGGAGTGTAGGCAACGCCGTGAAGGTTTCTGCTGGGCACCCCGAAACTCTGTAGCCGCCACCATTGATGCCGGTTTCTCAAGTAGTGCGCGCTCCGCGGGCCGGGATCATTCGCCCTTCGGCTCTCGACTTCGGCGTGACAAACCGATCCCGGTTACAGTTCAGTCAAATCGACGAAAACTGACAGTCGCGTTACTTTTCTGCTCAGATTGGTTGCGGTAATCCTTGACAGCAGTGCGTCGCACTGTTTTAGAAGGGAGCGGTTTTCACCACGCATCTTATGAAGCGCCTAATTTCTTCTGTATCACTCATCATTATTCTTTTGTTGACTGCTCTCCTTCCGGCAAGCAGGTCAACGTCACACAGGAACACAACAATCTTTCTCGCGATGGCCTGTACATCGACTCGGCGTTTACGCCATCGAACGCAGCCAATTTGACTCGCGACCTGAATTTTGACGGAACAATCTCAGGCCATGTTTACGCGCAGCCGCTTTACATCGAAGGCGGGCCGAACGGACCAATGGTTATTGCGGTGACCGAATCGAACAATATTTACGCTCTTCATGCCGATACCGGCCTGCCGATTTGGTCGCGCACCGACATCGGCACGCCAGCGCCGCAAGGCGCATGCCCCGGCAACATCATACCGGTCGGTATCACCGGCACGCCTGTCGTCGATCTCGGCTCGCGGTCACTCTTCTTCGATGCCGTGATCAATGGAAATCCTGTTAAGCATTTTATTTTTTCGCTGAACGTAGACACTGGTGTGACCCATGCCGGCTGGCCGGTGGATGTGGATGCCACCGCCCATTACAACGGCATAACTTTCGATTCCTTTGTGCAGGAAGAACGAGGCGCGCTGGCTCTTGTGAATGGGATTGTGTATGTGTCGTACTCCGGGTATGTGGGCGATTGCGACAACTACCATGGCTGGGTTGTAGGAGTGGAGATCAACAATCCCTCCAACGTGATGGCTTGGGCCACCGACGCAGTAGGCGGTGGGATCTGGGGACATGGCGGTGTAGCCAGCGACGGCACAAACATGTTCGTCGTCACAGGGAATACCTTTACCACAGACCAGCAGCCATGGAGCGGCGGTGAAGCGATCGTCCGTCTCCAGGCCGGGCCTACGTTTAGCCAATTTTGGGCACCTCTTAACTGGCATAATCTTGATGACACTGACACCGATCTAGGCGGCTGCAGCGCGACTATTATCGACGTGCCCGGCGCAAACCCTTCCCAGCTCGTGCTCGCTTTGGGCAAAGATCACAATGCCTATTTGCTAGATCGAAACAACCTGGGTGGCGTTACCACGCCGGTAGCTACGATGAACGTTTCAAGTTCAACGCTCAGAGGTACGTCGTCTGTTGCTTATCAGACTGGTGAGGGAACACATTTCGCTTTTCATAACGAGAGCGGCGAACTGCGCTCTTATATAATTAATGCGACAAGTCCGCCGACGATTGCTCTTGCTTGGAACGTCAATGATGGCGGTCGAAGCTCGCCTTGGGTCACTACGATCGATGGCACCAACAATGCGATTGTCTGGGTGGCGGGGATTGAAGACGACCAGCGCTTGCACGGCTACAATGGTGACACAGGCGCCACCATTTTCGCCGGCGGCGGGCCTAACGAGCAAATGACCGGCACACGTCAGTGGAATACCGGTATGGTTGCTCGCGGTCGGATCTACTTCGGCGCTGATAACAAGGTATATGCTTTTAAGGTGCCTACAGGAACACCTACACCTACACCAACGGCTACAGTTACACCTACGTCGACACCGACTGCGACTCCAATTCCAACTGTTACTCCAACGCCAACGGCTACGCCTATCTCCACGGCTACGCCTACTTCTACCCCTACACCGACGGCTAGTCCCTCGCCAAGTATCACTCCAACGGCTACCCCCAGAGTAACGCCGCGGCCTCACCCGACGCGGCGACCACGTCCGACTCCGCCGCCTCGGCCATAGGCCCTGAAATCCCGGTGATGCGTGATTAGTGAACAGTGATCGCATTCAGGTGATCGGGTAGCGCATGCGTCTCGCATGTTGGTTTCGGCGTCGCGCCGAAACATGCTTTCATTTAGGCTGGTTAATCTGGAGTGCTATCCAATCACGAAAAAGTCCGCGAATGCGAAGACGCACCCGCCATCACGCGAGACGAGCGCGCTGCCCCCTGGGAATTGCACTGCAAAAGGTAACCTGATTGTTACGAATTCTGTTGTCGGGATACTTGACAAGCAGGCAGGGCATCGTGGTAGAAGGGAGCGCGGGATTGTCGACTACGCATTTGAAACGTTTATTTCCAATTTCTTCGCTTGTCGTTGCTGTTTTATCCACCGCAATTGTTTCCGCAAACGGACAGGTCAATGTTACTCAGTATCACAACCACAGTTCGCGTGATGGCCTTTACATCGATCCTGCCTTTACGCAGGGCGCCGCTGGCAACCTGACACGCGACCTGGGCTTTGACGGCACGATCGTCGGTGACGTTTATGCTCAGCCGCTTTACGTTGATAACGGCCCAAATGGCAGGCCGACGATCATTGCGGTGACCGAATCGAATAATGTGTACGCGCTCGACGCTGTGGATGGCAGCATTATCTGGCAGC
>QHOX01000385.1 GCA_003219465.1 Verrucomicrobiota bacterium
CGGCAGTCTTCACGGGTACGATTACGGATCGATGATCTATTATTATTTGCTCACGATTTTGGTGAGCAATCTCGTCACGCCCACCGAAGACGAATGGCAAATCGCCGCCGATATTCGCGAAGGCCAGATCAATTCGTTGCTCACCAAGCCGATGAGTTATCTCGCCTATCGGTTCAGCATTTTCATGAGCGGGCGCCTTGTTTACACATTTGTCACGCTGCCGCCAATCGCGTTGATCTTCATTTATTTCCGGCATTACATCACGCTGCCCGATCAAGTGATGACCTATGTTTACGCGTGCATCTCGATGCTAATGGCTGCGTTGATGCAGTTCTTTATTACCTACAGCCTGGCGATGATGGCGTTTTGGATTCTCGAAATCTCGACCATCGTTTTCATCGTTTATTCATTCGAATATTTCCTCGGCGGCCAAATGTTTCCCATCGACATCATGCCAAACGCGGTGCAGGCGGTGATGAAATGGCTGCCGTTTTATTATGAGTTGTTTTGTCCCATCGCCATCTTTCTCGGGCGACTCAACGGTGCCCAACTCGTGCAGGCACTCGCAATTCAAACAGCTTGGCTCTTGCTTACGTGGGCTGCCGCGCGCGCCATGTGGAAACGCGGTCTCGGCCATTACCAGGCTGTCGGCGGTTAAGTGGCACAGGCATCTTGCCTGTGGAGCCAGCGGGCGTCTCGCCTGCCGCACATAACCGGCGTTGTCGTAAAGGTCCCCAAGCTTTGCAGTTGTATCAAGCGCCGGCTCTGAAATCCTTTTCTATGTCAGAATGGATGATGTCGCCTTGAATTTCCATCCAACCCTTGAGCGCTCCCAGGCGCACGCGCTTCTTCGGCTTTGCAATCGGTCCCACGTGCGCGATCGGTTCGTCGCGCGACTTCGCCAGAATTCTGCGGAGTTGTCGTTCATCCGTTCGCACATCGCGGTTGAGTTTTTCCGACATCCACGATAACCGGGCTTCGCCTTTCAGTTTTCGCGCATCGGCTTCCTTCGAAAGCTTTGCAGCATCGATGGCTTCCAAACGCGCAGCCAATTGATTTGCGCTAAGCTTTTGTCCCTGTTTTGGCACGCCACGCGCTTTGTGCAGAGCTGTGATGGCGCGCCAATTCAGATCGCGTTTGGGATCGAAACTCCAATAGGCGGGAATAAAAATCATCGTTCCAAACGGCGTCAGATTCACTGTCAGCTTGAGGAGCAATGGACGATCCCTCCGGATTCCATAAAGGTGCCATCGCTGACAAAACACATCGAAAACGGCATGAAATCGGTCGGCTGTTTTGATCCAGCGAACCGGCCAGTGCTCGCGCATGCTGCGCTCGGCGACGAGCCGGCGTCGGATAATCCCTTTGTGATCAGCAAACTTGGTCACCTCGAAATGGGCTTTAATGGAGTTCCACTGCACTTGAAACGTTCGATCGCGCGCGAGCTGAGATTCGATCTGGTCATATTTGTGACGTGCCCGGATTAAAGATTCGTAACTGCCATGCTGAACCGAGTGCTCATGTTCAGAAACTGCGCGTAGGGTGCGATTACTGGGCGGCAACGGAAGCAGATCGATAAGCAGAATTATCCTCTTATCCAAGCGTCTGCTGGACGCCACACGATCAAGCGCGGCGCGAAGTAGTCCTTCGATGTCGATAGGCCAAAGAGTGATCGGAACGAAGAGCCAATCGTAGAGTTTTCGAAGATGATTGGAATCTCCGTGATCGCTCCTGCGGAAATGGTAAAACTTTCGAACCAGTTCTTCGCTGCTTTCGAGCCGGTGATACGCCAGTGCACCAAGACGTTTTAGATCGCTCTGAAGAGAAGAACACCTTCCTGAGTTTGGTCGCTCCATCACATTTGTCCCCAAAAGTTGTCCGGGTTTCGCCACACGGATTTTAATAAGCTAAACGAATGAAACAGAGCGAACCAGCGAATCCGAAAAACCCGCGCCTCCAGCAAAACACAATTTGTATTCAGGGGTCAGATATTGCCGCTGAAATATCGGGCTACGCCGATATCGGAATGAAAAAAGAGGCGCTGCGACTGATCAGGCGAGTTTTGGCGAAACGCCGTATCCTCTCGGAAGAGTTTGGCGAAGCTGTTCGAACGATCGGTGTTTTCTTTGATTTCGAGAAATGGAAGGCCCGTCTGGAAGCGGCATACGATCGGCAGTCCCGAAAGTTCAAGCGCAAGACGCGGCCTTATATGGTGGAGATGTATGGATCTCTCGGAGAATGGCAAACCGCACTGCAATTTCTGTCGGTTCGAAAACCCTCAAGCGCTAGCGAAATATTTTTCGGGATGGAGGTCCTGCTGGAACTCGATAAGCTCCAAGATGCTGAAGCCTTGGCCGTTCGATGCAGAAAAGCCCTTTCCTTTGCAACAAACGGCTTCGAGCAAAGCCTTCTGCTTGATACGCTGGGCCGTTTTTTCCGAACACACAAGTGGGACTACGCAATTGCGGCTTGGCAGCATGCACCGCTTGATGAGCCATTTCGTCGAGACGCGCTGAGCGGGATTGTCAAATTACATCTTGCCGGCGCATGTGAAGCAATTGAGAGCGGATTAAAGGCGCTCGCCGAGTTGAAACAAAATCCGGAGCTCAGTCTTTGCCTGCCGGAAAATGACTTCAACCTCACACTCGAAGCCGAAAGGGAACTGTTAAAATTCAAGCGCGGAATTGAGAAGCTTCTGCCCGAAAGAGCGCGGAAACGACTTGGAATAAGCTTTGAAGAATCATAACCTGTTCAGCTTCCGTGATAGCAACTCCGGTCAACAAGCAGGAATGCCCGCGAGAATAGCGACCGACGTCGGGAGTCGACGTCAGCTTTAATCCATCTACGAGAACAAGATCAGCTACAGGCGGGGCGCGGCGTGGCGGCTACCGGGCGGGTCTGTAGGGTCTGCAAGTAGCCGCGTGACGCGCGCTCCGCCTGTTAGTTGCATGATGCCTGGTTAGACCTTTGTGACATCTACGGGTTGCCCGGCGCCTATTTGACGCGCCGCTTCCCGAACGGCCTCGCCGCAACGTGTGGCGTAGTCCGCCTGAAACATTTTTGCGGGATGCTGAGGCAGCTTAATTACGAGGAATGAGCGCCCTGTTGGAGACTTTGACTTTGCATGAAAAGCGTAAAGGTGTCGGTGAAAGCGCTCCTTCTCGGCGTCGGAGATGCGAATTGTGAACTTATTCGCATTGCAGTCTGTGATGATAAATCCGTCATTCAAGGCAGTTTTCAAAACACCGAAAGTGTGGGCGTCCATCGGAAGAACGAGCTCCGGCGAGCAGTCTTCGATCATCTTCAAAACAGACGGAGCCCCCTCAACCATATGCTGGGTTGCTACGTCTTCTGATTTGGGGTCGCCGAGCCAGTCCATGTTCGCGCGACCAAGCAGCCTACCGGCTGTGTCGTAAGGTGCGGCAAATATAGCCTCTACCAGCGGCTTCCAACTGACGCGGAAGCCGGGACTCCACCAACGGGGTTTGTCGAAGCTCTCGTTCCAGAGAGCGCGGGAGCAGCTCTTATTCATCGGTCGGCGTTCAACGGGCTTGTCACCGCCGGGGCTGGGGCCAACAAAAATCACCAACGCGCGAGCTGATCCTTCGCATGTCTCATCCCAAATTAACTCTGGGTCGGCCTCGACCTGCATTTGGTGCAGGCGTGAATTAATAGCGCTCTCGTCGAGCATGCGCGCCAATACATCATATCTTCGTCGTCGGCAATCCGGCAGCTTTCCAGGCTTTGAAGCCGCTGGCCATGGAGCGCGCGTTTTTGTAACCCATCTTTTGCAAACTTTCGGCAGCGAGCGCGGATCGGCCGCCGCCACCACAGTGACAAATGATCAACGCGTTCAGATCAGGGACTTTTGCCTCGATGTCCAATTCAATTGTGCCGCGACTCAGATGCGTTGCATTTGGGATGTGTTCTTCGTCCCATTCGTCTTTCTCTCGTACATCGATAATCAGCGCTTCGCCGTTTTGCGATTTCGCTGCCGCCTCGGCCGGCAAAATTTCGGTGACCTTTTTCTTCGCGCCGGCGACGAGCTTTTCGAAGCGATTCACTTTGTGGTCCTAGGCCGCGCTATCCGCGTAATCCTCGATCAAGAATTTTGATCACTCGTAGCGCAGAGCTTCGATTGGATCGAGCGCGGCGGCTTTTCGCGCGGGATAAAAGCCAAAAAAAATTCCAACTGCGCCGCTAAATAAAAATGCGATGGCGATTGAGCTAAGCGAGATCAGTGTTGGCCAGTGCGCGTACGCCGACAAAATTTTTGATGCACCGACGCCGCAAATAATTCCAATCACACCGCCTACGGAACTGAGCGT
>QHOX01000171.1 GCA_003219465.1 Verrucomicrobiota bacterium
GAAGGAACCGCGAACACTTCATTACTAACATCAACCTGGAGGATGACCGTCTCTGGGTGCCTTACGCGAATGGTGTCTGGTTCCAGCCCTGCTCCTTTAACGTCACATCTGGGGGATTCAGCGTCGTTCTGAAAGGTCTCCCCGGCTCGATGGTGGGAACCCATTACCACGTTGGGACCGTTCATGGCTATACGATGCGTGGTCACTGGCGATACGTGGAGCATGACTGGATTGCAAAGCCCGGAACTTACATCTTCGAACCCGCCGGCGAGGCGCACACACTGGTGATCACCGAGGACTCACCAGAACCGATGGTAACTCTGTTCGTGGTTGGAGGCGGCCTCATCTATCTGGATAAACCGGTGAATGGTGCCGTTGCTGCCTACGAAGATGGATTCACTCTCCTCGAGCTGACTCGGAAGTATTATCGCGAAGCCGGTTTGGATGCGCGTCAGCTTGACCTGCTCGTGCGCTGATGATGGATTCAGTGCGAATTTCTCCGCCTCTCCTCCTCGAGTCGAGGAGAGGATGAAGGTGAGGAGTCGATAGAGAAAGGGCACACTCATTATCTGTGAAATCTGTGTCATCCGTGGTTAAACCTTTCAGGAACGACGCATGAATGATCGCCGCGAGTTACACGCTTTCGCGTCCCGTTACGCGAAAGCGTGGTGCAGCCGGGATCCGGAAAGCGTCGCGGCATTCTTCGCGGAGCGTGGCTCAATTAGCATTAATAACGGACCGCCCGCCGTCGGACGCGTGGCGATTGCTGAGGAAGCGCGAGGATTCATGAGAACATTTCCGGACATGATCGTGACGATGGATGATGTAACGCGTGAATCGAAACTTGGAGGGCGGAGCTCCTGCGACGCTGTCTTCCATTGGACATTAACTGGGACGAACACGGGCCCGGGCGGCACCGGCAAACGCGTTCGAATCAGCGGCTACGAACTTTGGAAGATCGACAACGACGGACTCGTCGCAGAATCGAAAGGCCACTTTGATAGCGCGGAGTACGAACGTCAGCTCAAACACGGTGTCGATGGCTAGCCGTCGTTAGCGACCATGAATCTTGAAGACCTCGCCAACCTCGGACAAGTCATCGGAGCGATTGGCGTCATGAATCAAAATGAGGGTAAGTAAGATTATCTCCTTCGCCGTTGGCGCAATGTTGGCTGCTGCGGCAGCGTGTGCCGACGAAGTCTCCATCGTCAACAATATACTTGGACCCGAAGGTCCGTTGTACGTTGACGGCAACCTTTACTACGTTGGCTGGGTTTCCAACACGCTGTCGAAATGGGATGGCAAAACGACCACCGTGTTGAATCATACCCCGGGTTGCGGCCATAACGGGTTGGCGCTCACGAAACAGAGGACATTTCTGCTCGCGTGCACCGAGGAGCATGGCGCCATTCTTGAACTCGATATGACCGGCAAGCAGCTGCGCCGTTGGGATGCCGACAAAAACGGCAAGCCATTCGACGGCGGCATCAATGATATTGTGGTGACCGCCAACGGCGGCGCTTATGCCACGGTCTTTGGCCCGTACAAGGACCTGCCAACCTCCGTGGTGGGGAAAATTCTTTATCTCGCGCTTGGCGGTGAAAACTGGGTCGACGTAGCGGACGATCTCAATTACGCCAACGGCATAGGCGTCTCTCCAGATCAAAAGACCCTTTACGTCAGCGAAACCGTCGGAAACTGCATATTAAAATTCACGATCAACGCCGACGGCTCTTTGAGCAACAGATCGAATTTTGCTCCGCTAAACCTTCTGACAAGAAACAAGGTCGAATCATGGTGGCTCGGACCCGATAGCATGAAGCTCGACAGCAAGGGTAACATTTATGTTGCCCAATGGTTCGGTGGCAAGATTTTGAAGATATCTCCTGAGGGCAAGCTTCTACACGTATTTAAGATCGCCGCGGGTGACGGCACAACAAACGTTGCCTTCAGCGAAGGCGAGAAAGAATTGTACGTGACCGTGGTGAAGGATCCAAAGGACCCGCAGGCGAAGGGCAGTATCGTAAAGATCGCAAATGTGAAGTAACGGATTTTTGCTTGTGACGAGGAATTCCGTCGTCACGTGGAAGACGATCTAATTAAAAGAACGCCATCCCGACGCGAAACCGATCGGTGCCTTCAGCATCATCGAAGCAGCTCGAGCTTTTTCAGAAGTAAGTTGACGAAAACAAGAGTCGCGCCGCCCTCTTGCGGAGTTGGATCGATTAAACGGTGGGCCGAAGGGTTTCGGATCACACCAACGACACCCGCAAACAGATCGCGATATTCGTCTCTCTCTGCAGGAACCGTAAACTTGCTCGCCAAGCTGCCGGACTGGCCGAAAACCTTGTTCACTAACTCGCGACCGATCAGGTTAGGATCGGATATCTTACCTACGTCACGCAGTCGTTCTTCTAAAATGACCCCAGCGGTTCGAACCGCCGAATCCCAAAGCATTGGATCAGCAGCGCCAGCTCCGAGCATCGGTAGGCAACGTCGCTTCAACGTGTCGTCAAAACTCGTTAGGTCTGCTAGAGGCGTTAGCTGTTTTAAGAATGAGGTATCGGGCGCCGCGAAATTGGAATCGACCGCGTGATAGGCTTCCCCAGTCATATTGCTCGGCAGGCTTACTGGAAAGTCTCCGGTTGGTCTCGCCAGACACGAATGCCATATTGGCAATCTCATTGATTTCAGCAGTCTCGTAACCATCTTTTTTAAGCAGCGCCTTCGAGAATATGTGGTGTGCTTCAATAAAATGGGAACGGCCCTGATGGGTTAACGACAGACCCAATCGTGTCCGCCAGTCCTTCGCCCCTTTGGCCTTGAGCGCCAAGTAGGTTGTCGGAAAGAGTGCGCTTTGCGGATTCTTCCCGACAAAATCTTCGGGAACGGTTTCCAATCGACCAAGCTGATTCCGTAAATACGAAATCAATTCCACGGGAAGCTTTTTGTCCAAAACGATGCGTAGGTCGGTATCGAGAACAGTTTCCGACGAGCCGCTGTAATGCCCGCGCGCGTTCGCAATAAACAACCACTGGCGCAGTTCCTGTTCCTCCTCCGCTGATAATTCGAAAGAACGCTGCGACGCGTAAAAGCCAGGGACGATAATTAACATCGCCGACGACAAGAGAGATTCATTTTCAATCCCTGCGTTCGTCCGAAGGAAATTTATTGAGAACCGAATGCCGTGTTTCGCTGCATCCCATCCAGACTTTAATTTCTCTACGGCGACGTTGCCGACTGTTTTGAACCGACTTTGCCCGGTTGCAAAAACGACGAGAGCGCGCACTAAGAGGCCTAAGTCGATGGTGAAACCAACGTCTTCACACTCTTCTTGGAACTCTTCGAATAATTTGAGAGATCCCTGCCAACGTGATGTGATCTGAGCCAACGCAAAATCGGAACCGCGCAGCTTTATGCCTAGCGAGTTAACCCGGACGAATATCTCGGCGACCTCTTCATATGAGAGTTTCTTGTCCAAGACGTGCATGACATACTGGTAATCCTTGATCTTGCGCACCGCCTGAAGACGTTTTGAGAATTTGTCGAAGCGCGGATCATCCAGGGACGAAACCAGCGGTTTCAGTATGTGCACGTCAGTGATGTCAGGTCGAAAAATATCGGAAACCTTTACCCAGTGGGGATCGTTGAGCAGAACTTGGTTAGCCACAACGAAAGTACGGAGTTTTGTACCCTGAATCGTATTCTGAGCGGTTTCATCCTCCGGATCAGTATCGTCTTCATCCACTTCGACAACTTCGGTTGGCCCCCCTTCCGGGTGATCCAAATTGAATAAGATTTCGATCGGTTTTTTCCGCCCTCTTACTGTAATCGGCTCAGCCCTCACTACGGCGGACAAAGACGTGAGTCTTTGCTGGCCATCCAACAGCATCTTATGACCTTTGAATGGGCTTTCACTTTGCGAAACAGCCAAGTCTCGGACGGGCATTGATCGATCCGTCTCCCAAACGAGAATAGTGCCAGACGGATAGCCGCGATACAAAGAATCGAGCAAGTCGCGAACGCGAGTTGCGGGCCATACGTAGCGTCGCTGCATCTCAGGCAATCGGAGCTCCCCGTTCCGGATCATCTCGACAAGATTGCCGACAGTGGTGTCGATTTTCGCCATAGTGGAAGGGAACTTTAACCTACCTACATCAAATCGTTACAATTACGATGCTGCGAAGCGAGCACAAACTAAACACAACTCGATTTGGTGGACATTGATGAACGTTCACTGATTGTTCCAAGCTGGAATAAAAGGCGAACGTCGTAATGCGCAACTCGACGCAGTTAAGTCTAACGACAGGTGAGATTTTCCCGTGCAACCGACAGGAAGATGTCGATCTTGTGATTTAAGAACTGGCGTAATTGGCGATGGCTTTGGCTGCGTCGAGAGTGGAATCTTTGCCGCCCCCGCCACGGCGAGTCCGTGTTGTCCCGGCGACCGGACATGTTGTAGACGCGCGCTTTGCCTTCGATAATGTCGATCGAAGCGGTGGTTCTAGATGTCATCTGCGAAGCTTGAGGATTGCAGAGTAGGCCTTGGGACTCATGCGCGACACTGCTGAAATCACATCCTCGCGGTTTTCGTTTTCCATGCGCCGACACTTAACAGCCAAAACCCAAGCTTCGTCTTCGCCAAATTTATTCGTGGACCATCTTACGCCGCCGGCAAGTCTGCAGCCAGGCCAACGCGATACCCAGTTAAAGTATTCGTACGTTTTCCTACGCCTGCGGATCGTATGATAGTGAGGATGAACGCCAACAACTCCAGACGTGTTGCGCCGTGTCATTCTATTTTTTGAACTTATTGCAGCCGGGAGAGTCGGAACTGTAGTTCGTAACCATTTCAGCGCCGCGCGTTCGGCGCGAGGCCATGTCTTGTATTTCTTTAGACTGAAATTCGCCTGAAGGCGGTTCATCTGACGCTGAATGCGCGCTGTTACGCAGCGCTCTGGGTAATTTCGCGTGAAATGAGTCCAGCGATCTGAGGGAGGCATGAATCCAAATCTATTAAGCTCTTAAAGAATAGTAAGAGATTTCTCGACTACGTTCGAAATGACAGCGCACCAATTTGGGTGTCGACGCGAATGGTTTGGCCTTCGCGGACTTTGCCTTCCGCGATGACGATCCGAGCCGGATTGGAGCTTCGCAGCAATGGCCGATTCCAAACGCGCGGCCATGTCCGCTTCCTTGAGCCAGTCGAGCATCAGCTTGGCGGTCGCTTTCTAGATTGTGACCTGCTCGTATGAGAAGCGCGGGATGTCGGCGCGATCGCTGGCGTGCTCGACGGTTATGCCCCGGATATTGCCTTTCTCATCCAAATCAAGAAGCGTGTTTTCGTCCAGATCGCGGGTCTCCGCCACCTTTGAAGCCTTAAACTCGATGTAGAGTGTATCTGTGTCCTGGAAATACTGGATTTTCATGGCTTAAACGAACGCCGACACTCCCATCAGTTCCTCGGGCGTGCAAACCCGGATACGCCAGGATTCTTGCCTGCGAATCACACGAATCACGCGAACCAGATGTCAGAGATCAGAAGTCAGACGTCAGAAATTTCGCGTCAATTCGAGTGTTTCGTGGGCCGCTTTCTCAGTCAGCTGGCGTACTCGGTAATAGCTTTGGCTACCTCGAGCGTGGAATCTTTGCCACCCATGTCGTAGGTGCGGACCTTGCCTTCGGCGATGACGCGAGCGATGGCCGTTTCCAAGCGCGTCGCCATTTCGGTTTCCTTGAGCCAGTCAAGCATGAGCTTGGTGGTCAAGAGCATGGCGATCGGATTGACCTTGTATTGGCCGGCGTATTTCGGGGCCGATCCGTGCGTCGGTTCGAACACGGCGTAGTCATCGCCGAGGTTTGCGCTCGGCGCGAAACCAAGTCCGCCGACCAGGCGCACAAATCGCTGACGATGTCGCCAAACATGTTCTCTGCGACCAGCACTGAGTAGTCTTGCGGATTTTTGAACATCCACATGCAGATGGCGTCGATGTTAACTTCGTCAGCCCAGATGTCCGGATACCTCTTCGCCACCTTCCGGAAACAATCCATCATCAAGCCGCCAGTCTCGCGCAGCACATTCGGTTTCTCGATCACCGTCACGCGCTTGCGTCCAGTTTTCTTCGCGTAATCAAACGCTTCTTTGCAAATGTTGGTGCATCCCTGCACGCTCATGATGCGGGTGGAGAGGGCGACATTTTCGAGTCCCTTGTTGATCCACTTCTTCATTTTCGGATTGGCGCACAGCGCGGTGTAAACCGCTTCCGGTAACGGAAAAAATTCCACGCCGCCGTACATGCCCTCAGTATTTTCACGGAAAACGACCTGATCGATCCGCACGTCTTCGCCACTCGGGTTGGTGATCTTGTTCCCGTGATAATTGAGCGGATTGCCAGGATAGCTTTTACATGGCCGCATGTTGGTGTGGAGATGGAACAGCTGCCGCAGTCCCACGATTGGCGAGAAATAGCTCAACCCCTTCCCCTGAAGCTCCGGGCTCAATTCTTCTTTCGCTTTGTCCTGCGCCTTGCTCGTGATCGCGCCGAAGAGCGCGCACGTGGTGTCCTTCAGGGCCTTCACAGTACGATCTGGAAGCGCGTTACCTTCCGTGCACCAAAATTTCCAGCCGATGTCACAGGGCACGTATTCGGCGTCGAACTTCATTCGATGGAGAACGAGGCGCGCAGCCTCCATCACATCGTTACCCACGCCGTCCCCCGGCATCCACGCAATTCTGTACTTAGGCATAGGAGGATGACTCTAGCGGTGAGCGTCACCGCGGCAAGATGCGAACCAGAGAGAATTCACCACAGAGATCACGGAGTTCGCAGAGGGATGTTTAAATCAGGAAGGCAGGAATTCAGGAAAAATTCTGTGCAGGTCTCTGCGTCCTCTTTGTGCTCCGCGGTGGAAAATTACGTCGTGTCGATCCTGATCTGAGCAACTATTATGTCGCCGTGTTTAGGCAACGCGAGTACCCGATAACTGGCACGATACTTCTGGCCACGGCGGTCGCAGCTTCGTTTGCGGCATCGGGTTGTCATTCGAAAATCGCCGGGAAAAGCGACGCGCCGTTTCGAATCATCGCAACCGATGCGGGCTTCGATGCCCCCGACACAGTGCCTGCGGGACTTCGTCATATTGTGTTCGAAAATCGCGGCTCCGAAATTCATGAGGGCATGTTGGTGAAGTTGCCGCAGGGCATGTCGGTAGGCGAGTATGTGTCGGCCGTGCGCAGCGGTTCGCTTTTTCCGGCAGGCGCTCTCGATTATTCCGGCGCCGGCCTTACCTCGCCCGGTGAAAGCGTGGAAGTATGGGTCAAATTGGATCCGGGACAGTATATCCTGATCTGCTGGAACGCCGGACACGCGCGCTCCACACCGCCGCGCCCGGTTACAGTCGAGTATACGATTTCGGACGATCTACCACCGAAAGAAAACGTAATCGTAAAGCTGATGGATTTCCGTTTTGAGGTTGCGGGTCCTTTACGCAGGGGGCTGCAGGTTATTCGGATTGAAAACACCGGGCCATCAATGCATGAAATGGACATTTTCCGACTGCACGAGGGCAAGTCGCTAGCGGACGTCCGAAGATGGCGGAAAGATGATGGACGCGGTCCTGCCCCTGCCGATGCAATGGGCGGCATACTCGACAGCCACGATTTGAAGCGAGTGGTATGGATGCGCAAAAACTTTGCTGCGGGTCGGTACATTCTCCACTGTGAGGTGCCGCTGGTCACAAATGCGCAAGCGACCAAGCAGGAAATCACGCATGCTGATCTCGGAATGGTTCGCGAAATCGAGATCGACGAATGACTGGCACAAATAACGGGTTGCCGCCGATTTAGTAAGTCAAGGAGCGGCGATTTCCAAATCGCCGTACCTTTTGCGTTGGTCAGGAAACCGCCGTTCCTTGAAGTCGCGACGCCACCAGCTTTTCGGCGCCGCCGGCGACGATCAATTCTTGCGCGGCAGGACTCAGCGGCGGGAATGGGAATGATTTTTCATCGACCGTGAGAATGGATTTCGCGTAATCGATTGTGATTTCCGGCCCGACGGTCGTGGGTGCGTCCCGCATGTGCGGGATCTTGCGAAAGTGCGTCACGAGTTCTGGACATTCAAAAACAACGAACCCGTTATTGAACGCGTTGCGCTTATAGGTTTCGGAAAAACTGCCGGCGATAACGCACGGGATGCCCTTGAACTTCAGCGCGGTCGCGGCTTGCTCGCGGCTCGAGCCGGTTCCGAAATTGAAGCCGGCAACCACGACATCGCCCTTTTGATAGAATGCATTGAAGTTCGGATCGTAATTTTCAAATGTGACCGCCGCCATCTGGTCGGGTGTCATGTCATCTCGATAGGTATGTTTGCCGGCGTAAATCCCGTCGGTATTCAGATTATCTTTATCGATGAACAGAATCCGGCCGCGCACGCTGGACGGAAATCCTTCCATGATCTGCACGGACCCTGCAGGCCTCGATTTTTTCTCAGGGCGTCGGGTCGCGGTGCCGGCGGGACGCTCGCTGAAGTTTGTCGGCGCGCAGATAAATCCTGCCAGCGCACTGGCTGCAACGACGGCGGGCGATGCAAGATAAACAAACGCCTCGCGGTCGCCCATTCGTCCTTTGAAATTGCGATTGGTAGCGCTGATCGCGGTTTCGCCTTTTTGCACCAGTGCGCGACCGAGCCCAATACACGCTCCACACCCGGGCGGCAACGGAATTGCGCCAGCACTAATCAGCGTCTGCCAGTCGCCCGTAGATTCCGCGCGCGCCTGCGTCTCTGCGCTGGCCGGCGCGAGATAAAATTCCACGCCGTCGGCGACGTGCCCGCCCCGTGTGCGAATGACTTCCGCGGCGTCGCGCAAATCTTCGAAGCGCGCGTTCACGCACGAGAGCAAATACGCCTTTTGGATCGGCACACGTTTGCGTTCCATCTCGGGCAGCGAAACCATAGTCTTCACTTCGTTAGGCCCGGACACATGCGGAACCACCGTCGCGAGATCCAGCTCAAGCTCGATTGCGTACTCGGCGTCGGAATCGGCGGTGAAGTCGCTGCGATTTTTCCACCACTTGTCGATATCGGCATTCGTGTAAGCAGAACGACTCTTCGAGCCACGTCGCCCTGGTCGTTTCGGGTTCGTGAACTCGGGTACCCGCGAGCGGAGATAGCCCACTGTGATTTCATCGAACGGGAACACGCCAGCCAAAGCGCCCCATTCGGTGGTCATGTTGGCGATCGTCATGCGCGCGGACATCGGAAGATGCGTCACACCGTCGCCGACGAATTCGACCGCGTGATTCAGCACTTCGTCCTTATTGAACAGTCCGCATAACGCGATGATCACGTCCTTGCCAACCACGCCGGGTGAAAGCTTTCCCGTTAGCACAACTTTTGCGACCGGCGGAACCTGCCACCATGTGACTCCGGTTGCCCAGATGCTCGCGGCATCTGTGCGTACGACTGGCGTTCCGAGCGCAGCCATGGCGCCGTAGAGATTCGAGTGCGAATCGCTGGCCACGACCATCGATCCGGGCACGACATATCCCTGTTCAACCATTACCTGATGCGAAATGCCAGTACCCGCTGGGTAAAAGTCGATGCCGTGCTCTGCAGCGAACGCATCGATCTTCGAGTATTTCGCGAGATTTTCCGGTGAAGTGTTTTGAATGTCGTGATCGATCGCGAACACTGGCTGTGCCGGATCGACAATCGATGTCGCGCCAATTTGCTTGAATTTCGGAATCACGGCGCCGGTGTTGTCATGCGTCATCACATGACGAGGGCGAATCGAGATGAAATCCCCGCTGCGCACTACCGTCCCGGGAGCAAGCCCATCCGCGTGACGCGAAGTAATCTTCTCAACCAGCGTGAGGCCCATATCAGATTTCAGTTCCCGCGAATCACACGAATCACGCTAAAAAGGAACATTTAAAAAAATTCGCGTCAATTCGCGTGATTCGCGGGTAAGAATCATTTTTTCGCCGCGCGCTTGCCAAGAAACTTGGCGATATCGAAATCAACGAAATCAGCGTGATGAAAAATGATTGATTCGATTGAGCGCTCGACCTTATCGCCCTCGTGACTATGCGTGGCGACGATATGCAGGACTTCGCCGGGAATGCCGTGCTTATACGCGAGCGCGACGCCGCTGAATGGATGTCGCACTTGTTGGCCGAATTTTCCCTGGATCACTTTGCCTGAGGCGTCCTTGTCGTACTCGAGCGGTTTACCGACATCGGCGAGTAACGCGCCGGCGATAAGGTAATCGCGCTGAATAGGAATACCGCAGCGAAAAGCGCTCTCGAGCACATCGGCGATAACGATGCATTGACGGGCGCAGGAATTGAGGTGCTCGACAAATGTCATGTTAATATCGCCGGCCAGCAGTGTGAACTTCACCGCGCGCAGCTCATCGAAAGTCCATCCGTTCCCGCCGCAGCCCGTGATGATGGCTTCGTTCCATACCGCCGCCACTTTTTCGCGCAGCGATTCGTCCTTGATCTCCATCAAAGGTGGAAAGAGTTCCGCAATTTCTTTTACGCCGTGGTTCGTCATGAACCACTAATAGACATGAATGAAACCACGAGACAATGTCGAAGCACGAATGACGAAGAAACACGCCGTGATCTCAGCGCCGTTTCGGCTTTCGTCATTCGGATTTAATTCGTCATTCGTCATTCCGATTTCGTCATTGTGATAGGTTGGCGTAGTAACCAGGCCTCGGTAGTTGAATTCCAACCTGTTTAAGGCAGACTCCCCAGCGATTCCCCATGCCGACGTACGAGTATTTGTGTCAGAAGTGCGGGCAGACTTTTGAAGCATTCCAGTCCATCCGCGCAGAGGCGTTCCGTGAATGCCCAAAGGAACTCTGCCGATTGCCCAAGTGGGGACATGGCAAGGTAAAGCGTCTTCCCGGCACCGGAGCAGGTATCATCTTTAAGGGTTCGGGATTCTACAGCACCGATTATCGCAGCGAGTCATACAAAGAAGCAGCCAAAAAAGAGTCTGCTCCTAAAGCATCTGAAGGCGGCGACAAGTCCTCAAAAACCGAACCAGCAAAAGCTCCTTCGTCCGGCGAGACGAAGGCAGCTCAGAAGACGTCAGGAAAAGAATCCGCCTGACATCTTCGTGTCAGCCGCGCGAATTTGCTTTGGCGCGGAACTCTCATCAGGTGCGCTTAACCCTTCGGCAATTTTTGCAGCTGCGCGATGAACGCCTCCGGGCCACCGGGGAAATAACCGTCGAACTGCCACACCTTTTGGCCGCTGCTGTTCAGCACGACGATGGTCGGAAATCCAAGGACTTCGTACTGCTGCGCCAGTTGCACGTTTTGCTTTCTCTCCTCTGTAGGCTGGGATTTTCTGCGAGGAAAATCAAGCTCTACCAGAACGAGATTGTCGTGCGCGTAGTTTTTGAACTGCTGCTGCGAGAAAACATCCTTGTCCAGTTTGATGCACCACCCGCACCAGTCAGATCCTGTAAAATTGAGGAACAGAAGTTTGTGGTTCGCTTTGGCCTCCTCCTGCGCCTTGCTGTAATTATGCAGCCAATCGGATTCCGCTCGCGCGCAGGAAATGAACACAGCCGAGACTGCGGCTGCGGCGAGAAATAATCGAGGGGTTTTCACTCCACCATCTTCGATGCAGTTGTAGCAGGACGCAAGAGCGGTACAACGCACCGCCCGGTACGGCGATTATTTTTTCCAAGCTCGCGATAGCCCGACGTGGCAACGCCGGGCTATGAACGAGTTCCGATCAGCGCAGATGCTTCGAGACGAGTTTGGTCATCTCGAACATGCTCACCTGGCTCTTGCCATTAAATACCGGCTTGAGCTGGTCGTCGGCGTTGATCATGATTCTTTTCTTTTTGTCCTGCAGACCGCGCCTCTTGATGTATGCCCAAAGCTTTTTTGTAAGCTCTGGCCGTGATAGCGGCTGCGAACCGACGACGGCAGCAAGCTTATCGTCCGGCTGGACCGGTCTCATGAAGGCGGGATTCGGTTTGCGCTTGGAAGTTTTTTTGGTTTTCGGCATGGACGCTGACTAACGTTTCGCTTGCGGGAGAGCAAGACTAAATTTGAGCTAAATTAAAAAATTTTATTGTCGGTCTTCCCGGCGCACGGCGATTGCCGCCACATCATCGGGAGCAGCCTTCGCAGAATTCTCGGGAGCTGTTTGCGCTAAAACCTGTTTGAGCAATGCCTCTGCGCTGGACCCGGAATGGCGCAAAATTTTTTCGAGCTGCCCAGGAGCCGGCGCACGACGCTCATCTTTGCCCCAGCGCAGTATCCCGTCGGTGTAGAGCAGGAACGCATCGCCGGGCTGAAGATCGATTGGCGTTTCGCTGAACGCAGCCTGTTTGATCAAGCCCAGCGGAGGCGCCACCGAGGCGACTGATTGCGTGGTTCCGTCATGGAGAACAACCAACAGTGGCGGGTGCCCTGCCCCGACAACGCCGGCATGTCCCGTGGCCGGATCAAGCGCGACACACATCGCGGTCATGAATGAACGCGCGCCGAAGGTGCTGCGAAAATCATTATCCACAGCTTCCATCAAGCTGGCCGGCGAATCATGATCCATGCTGCCGTGGTGAAAAAGAAGTTTTGCCAGCGTTGTAAGCAACGCGGCAGCTGCGCCGTGGCCGGTACCGTCGGCGATCCAGAACAAAATCCGGCCGTCCTTCATTCGGAGCCAGCCATAGATGTCGCCGCCCACTTGGATGACAGGACGGTAGCACGTTGCGATCTGCCAACCCGGCAGCACCAGCCGTTTCTGCGGTATCAATGATTGCTGCGTTAGGCGCGCCGCTGCCAGATCGCGCTCCAGATCGCGGCGCCATTTCTCCAGTTCATCGTTTTGCCGCTCCAGTTGTCGCCGCATTGAGCGAAGCCGAAGTTGCGTCTCGATTCGCGCCCGCAACACCGACGCATTGACAGGCTTCGTCACAAAATCGTCCGCACCTGCCTGCAGACAGGAGACCTCGCTTTGCTCGCTGCCATGTGCTGTCAGCATGATAGCCGGGATTTGGGCGACCGTCGGATCCTCGTCCGAGCGAAGGCGCCTAAGCACCTCGGCGCCGTTTAGGCCTGGCATGTCGAAATCCAGCAGCAAAAGCGAAGGCGGACGCGCGTGAATTGTCTCCAGTGCTTCGGAACCATCGTTTGAGACGCTGCAATTGTAACCAGCAGCGCTGAGCAGTTGGGCCAACACCCTGCGACTCATCGCGTCATCGTCGACGACCAAAATCTCTACATGTGAATTGTCGCGCATCTGTACTTCGGATTCGGATTACGCGCACCGGTGCATTGTATTCGTGCTGCTTTTTTATCGACGAGTCTCCGAAGTTCGAAAGAAAGCGCGATTTAATCATTGGCAACGACTCGGACTCCGGATACGATTACAAAACATTTTCATTTTATGATGAAATTTTCGCTCCCGCTTGCTCTGCTCGCGGTTTTCTTTTTTGCCTCATGCGCTGAGGAACAGCCACCTCCAACCACCCAACATCACAGGGGGGCGCCTTATGCTTCCACCGAAACGCAAGAATACCCACCACCGCAGCAACCGTTCAACCCGAACGGGCCGGTCCAACCAATGAGTACGCCGCCCCCGCAGATAGCAACTTCACCTCCACCTGCGGCTGCGCCGGAGAAAAAAGTGGCAAAGGGAGATTATCCGTACGGAATCCCTGTTCCGGGCAAACCGCACCTAGTGGAGAGCCCTTATTCGCCGGGCAAATACATCGATGTGGAAGGATTCCCCCCTGGAACGGAAGTCAAGGATCCTTACACTGACAAGATTTTCCTTGTGCCGTAAGGCGAGCGTATTGCGGAAATTTCGCTGATGCGGTTACCAAATGCCATTAGCGCAGCACAGGTTTCTATGCGAGCACCCGACGCTAACATCACGACGTTCAGATTCATTCTATGCAGTTGCGGGTAAAGCGGGCTCCTCGAATCGATCTCGAAATCACCGTACCGGGCGATAAAAGCATTTCGCATCGAGCGGTGATTGTCGCCGCTCTCTCCAACGGCGTGTGCACGCTGCGCGGATTTCTTCCCAGCGAAGATTGCATGCACACGGTCAATGCAATGCGCGCTTTGGGAATCAAGATCGAGCAGCCTGAGGCTACCACGTTGATCATTCACGGAAAAAGGCGGGTACTCACCGCACCTGACAAAGAAATCAATTGCGGTAATTCGGGCACGACCATGCGGCTTCTCGCGGGTCTGTTGGCAGGACAGAAATTCGAGAGTCGGCTGGTGGCAGACCCAGGGCTGTCGAAACGTCCAATGGACCGGGTGATCGCCCCGCTTTCTGAGATGGGCGCGAGCGTTGTTGCCGAAGGTCCTGAAGGAACTCCGCCGTTGCGCATCCAAGGTGGCTCGCTGCGTGGAATTCATTACCGGCCCTCTGTAGCGAGCGCACAGGTGAAAGGTGCATTGCTGCTCGCTGGTCTCTTTGCCAAGGGCAAAACCACAGTCGAAGAACCGGTCCCGACGCGAAACCACATGGAGAAGATGCTCAATTATTTCCTGGTGCGCACGACGACCGAAGATGATGGCAGCGTTACGGTTTTCGGAGATCAGCTTCCCGAGTCGCGGGATTTCGACATTCCGGGTGATATCTCTTCAGCGGCCTTTTGGCTGGTCGCCGCTGGAGCGCAGCGGCGTGGACATCTGCTCATCCGCAACGTCGGTCTAAACGATACGCGAACGGCGTTGCTGGGCGTGCTGCTCCGGATGGGCGCGCAGGTCCGAGAAGCGGTTGAAGATGTCGAGCAGCTTGAACCGCGCGGCGTGGTCGAAGTCACGGGTGTCCCGCTTAAAGCAACCGTTATTCAGGGGAAAGAAGTGCCTCAGCTTATCGACGAGCTGCCGATTCTCTCGATCGCAGGCGCTCTGGCAAGCGGCAAGACAACAATCCGCCATGCAGAGGAACTGCGCGTCAAAGAAAGCGATCGGATTGCGGCGATTGCGCACAATCTCCGTGCCATGGGTGCGCAAGTGTCGGAGCTGAGTGATGGAGTAGAAATTTATGGACCGGCGCCACTGCACGGTGCGCGCCTGCCGAGCTTTGGCGATCATCGCATCGCGATGGCCTTTGCCATAGCGGGCCTGTTTGCCGAAGGGGAGACCATCGTCCAAGACGCGGAATGCATTCGTGAATCGTATCCGGGATTTGAAGCGTCGCTTGAGGAGTTCACCAATCCGAAACGGATGCAGATCAGCACGCCTGTCATCGGCTCGCTCGCTCCGGTGCCAGCAAAGGAAGGCTAGCGCGTTGCGCCAGGGACGAAGTAGACATGGGATCACACGCTTCCCACCGACGCTCGGATCGTGTAATTGCTATTGATGGTCCCGCTGCGTCGGGAAAAAGCAGCGTTGCGCGGGAGCTGGCCCGGCGGCTCGGTTTTATTTACGTCAACTCGGGCGGATTTTATCGGGCGATCGCCTGGTATCTACTGCGAAAGAACATCCCGCCAGAGGAGGACGATCTCATTTCCGCTGCGCTGGATGCAGCGGCACTTACCGGCAACGTTCAAGACAACGAGTCGCGCATTCTGGTGGATGATGTGGACCCCGGCGAGCATTTGCGTGATGATCGTGTGAACGAAACCGTCTCTCGCGTCAGCAGATTTCCGCGGGTCCGGAAGATCGTTTCGCAGAAACTCCATGACTGCGCCGACGGCCATGACGTGGTGATCGAGGGACGAGACATTGGGTCAGTCGTTTTTCCCGATACGCCTTATAAGTTCTATATACACGCTTCGCCTGAGGTGCGTCTAAAGCGTCGTGCCGCACAAGGCGAGCGCGACGAAATCGCCATGCGGGATCACGATGATGTTTCGCGAGCCGTTTCGCCACTTGTGATCGCGGCAGACGCATACGTGATCGACACTTCGCATGTCACGATCGAGCAGGTCGTGAACGAAATCAGCGCGCGACTTGGGCAAATCGGCTTGCCGATTCGCGATCTTCGGATCACAAATCGCGCGCTCGGTGAATGAATTTCTATTATTGGGTTGGTTATCATTTGTCCCGGCTGGCTGGGCGATTGTTTTTTCGTTTTCGGGTAATTCATCGGGAGCGGATGATTCAAAGCGGGCCGGTGATTCTCGCAATGAATCACCAGAGCTACCTCGATCCGCCACTGGCCGGGACCACGTGTGATAGAGCAATTTATTTTCTGGCCCGCCGCACGCTTTTGGACGTGCCGCTGCTGGGTTGGGTTTTGCCAAAGCTGAACGTGATCCCGGTCAATCAAGAAGGCGTCGATCGCAGCGCCATCAAGGCCGTAATTCGTGTCTTGCAGGCTCGCAACGGCGTGCTGGTTTTTCCCGAAGGGTCGCGCACGCTCGACGGCAACTTGCAGCCAGCCGAGCCGGGATTGGGTCTTGTGATTGCAAAAACGCTCGCGCCAGTCGTGCCCCTGCGGATCTTTGGCGCCCATGAAGCGCTGCCGCGCGACGGCGGTCGCGTACGGTGCGTGCCAATTACCATCGTCATCGGAGAACCGATCTTCTTCAGCGCAGCCGATATCGAGGCGGGAGGAAAAAATCTGTACGCACAGCTAAGCGACCGCGTCATGAATGCAATCGCGGCGTTACACCTTGACTGAAGTACATTGGCCCGCTTGCGATCGCGATCTTCACTTGGATAGTGGGGGCGTGAATTTGCCAGAAACGACGGCTGAAAAATCCGAACCGCCCCGCGTTTCGAAAACCGCTGCTATGTTGATGCTGATTATCATTGTTTGTCTGGCGATGTTGGCTGTTTTTGCCAATTTCCAGCGATTTCAGCGTGGCGACGTCGAATCGGTCGTAGTTAGACCGGCAGCTTGGCCTACCCCACGCACGCAAGAGCGTTAAGTTTCGTTTGACAGACTCAAGCCCGCCGTTTTCTTCGTTCACCAAACAAACAGAATCCGCGACTGATATGAAAAAAGTTTTTGTCCTGTCCTTACTGATTCCTTTTGCGCTGGGTTGCTCGTGCCAAAAACGAGATGCCACGGCTGAACAACAACTCGCTCAACGGAAAGCGGATCTGGACGCTCGCGAGAAGGCACTAGACCAACGGGAGAAAGCCTTGGCTGACCGGGAGAAATTGGCCGCGAAGCCGAGAGTTCCCACGGTTCCCCGGGTAGTTCCCGCGGAGCCTCAGCGAAGCGTCCCCCCTGAGCTTCAGGGCCTGATTGCAGACCCTTCGCAGTCAAGAGGTGATCGAGAACAACGAATCCAGGAGCGCCTCGCTGAAAGGCAGCGCAAGTTGGACGAGTTACAAAAAATGAGGGCGGCTCGGGCGCGGCCACGTCCCCAAGCAACAGCTCCCGCCACAGAAGCTGCTTCGCCGGCTCCATCGCCGACGCCAGAGTAAATCTGCGGCGTTCGCTAGGCTTTAATTGTCCGGTGAGCTTGAATGCCTCGCAAGCTCGCGCGCGTACTCAAGTGTGTCGATGGAACGAACGTCTTTGTCGCGTCGAATCGTCTTGATTCTTGGGAAACGCAGAGCCAGTCCACTGGCGTGACGTGTGCTGGGCTGGATTGAATTGAAAGCCACTTCGAGCACCACATCCGGTTTCACGGTGCGATACCGGCCATGATCAGCGATTGTGTTCTGCTTAAAGTGCTCCGTTAATTCCGCAATCTCCGCGTCGGTCAATCCGCTGTAGGCTTTACCAATCGGCAAGAGTTCGCCGGTCCTGTCATCGCGCACGGCGAAGGTATAATCGCTTAGCACGTGGTTGCGTTTGCCGTGGCCAAGCTCCGCCGCCACCACCACCACATCTAGCGTCGCCAACTCGCGCTTGAGTTTAAACCAGAACATGCCGCGACTGCCCGGCAAATAGAAGCTTTCCGGGTCTTTGATCATCAAACCTTCATTCAAGCGCTGGCGCGCATCTTGGAAAATTTGTTCTATCTCTTTTGCAGAACGCGCTGGCGTTACTTTCGCCTTTTGGAATTGTGGCGGTAGTACAAGTCCACCGAGTTGTTCCCGCCGTTCGCGCAAGGGAGTTCTCAAAAGCGAGCGCCCATTCATCCAGAGAAGATCGAAAATTACAAACGCGACCGGAACATCCGCTGCCGCTCCTGGAAACAGGTCTACATTCTCGTCCTTGCGCCCGAGCCGTTTTTGCAAATCAAAAAACGTCAGTCGCCGACCTTCCGCAAAAGCGATGATTTCACCGTCCGCAATCAGCTCCTGGTCGAATTTCACGGCTTGTTCGGCGAGCTCTGGGAATTGACGGGTAATTCGCCTTAAATCGCGCGAGAAAATTTCCACCCTGTTTCTGCTGCGATGAAGCTGTGCGCGAATGCCGTCGAATTTGTCCTCAACATACACCGTAGCCGCAATCGATGATCCCGGTTCGTTGCGGTCATCGCCAGTGGCTGCAATAAAGCGGCCCCAGACAGCATCTGCGGATGGTTCGGGAGTGGCGAGCATGCATTTAATGGGACGAAACATCGATAGCTCGGCTTTGTGAAGTTCTTTTCGTGAAGCGAGTAGCGCGGTTTGACCGATGTCGCCGAACAACATGTTCGCCCGCTTCACCTCGTCGAGGGGAACATCGAATGCCATGGCGATGCTTTCCTCCACTAACCCCTCGTGCAATCCGATTCGCAGCTCGCCGGTCAAAATCTTGACGACGTACTCGCCTTCGCGCGCGGACAAGATCGAAAATCGCTCTTGCAGCAGCTTTGTCTTTGCGATCGGACCGCGGGCGCGGTGAAGGTTTTGGAACAACTCGGCCGATTCGAGAATGCTGAATGGCTGAGGCGCTGTTCGCCCATCGAGAACCTCGAATGCAGTTTTGCCAGCATCGCCGTGTCTGTCCGCAACGCGATGAAATTCGCCATCGCCGATGTTGGTTGCGTCCTGTAGCACGCGAAAGATTATGGCCCATCCGACCTGCAATATGCGCGGATCGCTTTGAGCAAATGCCCTTCCGGTGAAATACGTAGTGACAATCGGAAGCTGGTCGTTTGTTAGGCCGCGCAGGTAATCGGACAGCAATCGAATCTTCTCCAATTTTGCCGCAGTCGCAGCGATGGCGTTACCGACATTCGCGAAGTCCAGAAATTCAGATTGCCCCCTCCACTCGTTCGGAGGTCGTCCCGCGGCGGAATTCTTCGGCAGAGATTGCAGCGTGAACTCCCGGCGTCCGAAGTGCAGTTCCATTTGGTTGTGTTCACTCAGCGCCCAAGCTTCGATGCCGCGCGCGCGAAGATCCGAGGCAAAAGCTGCGGCGAAGCCGTGCAGCGTCAACACCCGGCGCGGCTGCACCAAGTCGACATACCGAAGCAAATCGTCGTAATCTGCGTGATCCGACAGAGGAAATGCCGCGTCTACCTGGTAGCGATAAACCGCATCAGAATCGACGGCCCATCCACTGATCAGCGCCACACGTTTTCGCGGGATTTTCTCCAGCATCTGCGAGCGGTTTGCGCTCGGTGGACAGATCAAGACCTTCCCCGCGACGTCGTTCCCGTTGTACCGCATGTATTTGCAAAAGGATTGGCCGAACTGTTCGTAAATACGGGTCATCCGATAAACCGAGCCATGCAGCATCGGGGTTAAGCCGGCACCCTCGAGGGAACAGAGGATTTCCTGCGCTTTGCCTAACGAATAGCCCAGCAATATCGGCACCTCACCGGCGTCAATCGTCTCGCTGCAAAAAGCGACCATCATATCGACGACCTGTTTGGTTGGCGGAAAGCGGTAGCGCGGAAGGCCGAATGTTGTCTCCATGACAAGGGTATCGGCCTGACGCCACTCTGCTTGTTCGGCGGATTTCCCGGGCCGCAGTTTGAAATCACCTGTGTAGAGTACCGTCTCGTCGCTGGCGAAAAGAAGACATTGCGCTGAACCGAAGATGTGCCCAGCAGGTAGCAACATCAGTTCGAGGCCGCGAATAGATCGCTTTTCCCCAAAAGGCAGAGGATGCTCGATTCGCGAACTCGGCAGACAGACTTGCATCAGGTGCGCTGTGCGCTCGGACACGACGACCTCCTTGTGTGGTGCAATGTGGTCGCTGTGCGCGTGCGAAACGAACGCGACACGTTTTGCGTCCCATGGATCCAGCCAGAAATCCTGTTGCGGCAGGTAAACGCCGCGCTCGTAGCGAACCTCAATCACGCGAAAAATTACGTCTAAATCCGCTTGAGTTCCATGGCGCTCCGTGGCGTCAATGCGACTCATACGTTGCGCGTTGACACCTGCTTGAAGAGACCGCTTTATTATAGAAATGAGGTTTGCCGCCGCAGTTTTCGTTTTGAGCTTTCTGACTGTTTCCGCTCCCGGCAAGGGCGCCCGGGAAGAACCGAAGGTGGTCGAAAAAGTGACGCCGCTCCCAGTGGCTTTGGACAAAGACTTCGAGTTTCGTAAAACCAAACTCTTCTTCTTGAGTGAGAAAGCGCCAAAGGCCAGCGAACGGGCGCGCGGAACGACGAGCAGCCTTGGCGCGAAGTCAAATTCGCCGAACCAGAAAACTGCTACGCTTCAGGACGCTCCCATCACTTTTGAAAGGCAATACCGACTCTACGGCGCGGTGACCGCGCTAGATCGGCGCCAGCGTTTTGGCGATTACTTCGATTTCTTTTGGCGTGCTAAACGCCGCTCGGATGTCACCGTGCGTCTGGAGTATCACCAGGAAAAATTGCACGAGCACGTCCAGGCGCAGGAGATCACATACAGAAACGTGCGCGGCACTCATAAGACGGAATTCAAGGTGACCGGAGACGATTACTTTGATGATGGCCGCGTGATTGCGTGGCGATGTCTGCTAATCGCGAGCGGTCGAATCGTGGCGGAAAACCGCTCGTTTCTGTGGGAGTAAACTGCCGCAGGGGCGCGTCCTCGATTCTGTCGCTCTGAAGCCGTGTACGTTGGCCGCGATGCGGCTCTTTAACAGTTGCGTTGCGAATCAGTTTATGGGGGATTTTCTAACCGCCGGCGAGGTTTGACAGCGTGCCTTGCGGGCTGGTATCGTTTCAAAGAGTAACTGTGGACTCGTCTATTCAAGTTGGGGTAAGAGGGCCGACCGTATGGGTGAAAGTGGAGGGAAAAGGCAGTTTCCTCAATAGCGGTAACCTCAAGGAGTTCGCGCGCGAAATGTTGGACCGCGGGTACCGCGAATTTGTGATGGACTTGGGGGATTGCGCCATGATGGATTCCACGTTCATGGGAACGATGGCCAGCGTGGCGCTGCGGCTGAAGGAACTCGGACACGGCCATCTTCACATTGTTCATTGCGGCAATCGCAGTCAGCAACTCCTTTCCGGGCTCGGATTGGATCAGATATTCGATATCCACACCGATGGGACCGGTGCACCTGAATGTGATGCCCTTGAACAAGCCTCCAGAAGCCAGACACTAGATTCCCGAAAAAAGGAGCAGGCAGAAACCATGCTCGAAGCGCACGAAGCACTTTGCGAGGCAGTGCCCGAAAATATCTTTCGCTTTAAGGACGTTCTCGACTTCCTAAGACAAGATCTTCATCACGAGACGTCTTCGAAGTAAGCTGGCCTCGCGCAATGTGGCCGACTCTTCTCCTTGGACTGCTTGTCGCGTCTCTGGCTGGGTGGGGTATCACTTCCTATCTCCAGACTCGGCGAATTCGTAGGCTGGAGCGCTCGCATGAAGAGATTCAGGTCGAGGAGACGCTCGTCTTCGATTTCCTCCATGGGTTGGGCGAAGCGTTCCGAGGAACCATTCGACCTCAGGAATTGCATCGGCTCGTTGTCGAGGGGGCCGTGCGTATTCTGGACGCACACGGTGGCGCGCTCTACGTCACGGATCGCACAGGTGGCAAGCTCATGCCCGCATTCATCTCGAAAGGCTGTCCGCCACTGGTAGATGTTCCGGGAAATATTTTGCAACAAGCGGCTGCCAATCCTATCGCCCTTGAGACTTTCCTACGGCTCCATACGGTTGGTGCCAACGAAGGACTGATTGGGCGCGTCTGGCAAACAGGTCAGGCTGTCTGTCTCAACGAATTCTCTGAAGCTCCGGAATTGGCCAAATTACGCGGAAGCGCCTTTGGCAGCGTCTCAGTCATGGCCACAGCGCTCGGATATGGCGACCAAGACCTCGGTGTTCTGGCGGTGGCCAACGGTCCAATGGGTGCCCCTTTTTCACAGGCTGATTTTGTCGTTTTTAAATCCATCGCTGAGCAATCGGCCTTTGCGCTCTACAACGCGATCATTTATTCGATGGCGAACGAAAAAAAACGGCTGGATCACGACCTCGAAATCGCGCGAGACATTCAGCGCATCCTGCTCCCATCTGAAGCGCCGGCCATCAATGGGTTCCAAATCAGCGGGATTAATGTGCCAGCTCGCCAGGTAAGCGGTGATTATTTCGATTACATCCCTGTCGATCAAGAGCGACTTGGCGTTGCAATTGCAGACGTTTCCGGCAAAGGCGTCCCTGCATCGCTGATCATGGCGATTTGCCGCAGCGTGTTGCGTGCGGAGGCGGCTAGGAACCCGTCTCCGGCGGATGTGTTACGAAAAGTAAACCGGCAGCTTTATCCGGACATTAAAGAAGACATGTTCATCAGCATGGCGTACCTGGTCCTGAATCATCAGCACGATGGCGTCACCCTTGCGCGAGCCGGACACGATGCGCCGTTATGGTACCAGCGGCAATCGCAAACTGTAACCCCCGTAAAGTCGCCGGGTATGGTAGTGGGAATTGACAGCGGAAGCGTGTTCGATAGGCTTACGGTCGACTTCGCGGTACCACTCGAGCGCAACGATTGCCTCGTTCTCTACACTGATGGCGTGACCGAGACGCTTAACTCCGACGGGGACGAATTTGGCGTTGATCGCATGATGCAGTTGGTTCGCGCCAGCGCGAACGATGGCGCACAAGGAATTGTAAAGAGGATTATCGAGGATGTCCGCGAGTTTACCGGTTCGGTCCCGCAAAATGATGACATGACCTTGATAGCCATCCGAAAAACATGAAAAAGATTCCGTCCCTGAACACGAAGAAGAAATGAATTCGTCAGCGCGGTCGAAACAGCCCTCCGCTGCAGCTGCAAGCGGCGCCGATTCCGAAGATCCGATGGCGGGCTTGCAAGCAGATCTCGATCGATTCCGCGACCTCGCGCTACGCAGCCAGGCCGATTTTGAGAACTTCAAAAAGCGCGCCGCCCGCGAAAAAGAGGATGCGGTGAAATACGCCAATAGCTCGTTGCTCCAGCGTCTGGTCTCAATTCTCGACAATTTTGAGCTCGGGTTGGCAGCGGCAAAAGCCGAAGGTGAGCAATCTCCCGTCTATTGCGGAATGGTTCTCGTTCAAAAACAGCTGAACGATTTGCTTGAGGAAAACGGACTGCAACCGATCGAAGCCGAGGGCAAAAAGTTTGATCCAAATCAGCATGAAGCTATTGCCCACGAGCCGAGCGAATCTCCTGAAGGAACGGTCATTCGCCAGGCCCGGCGAGGTTATCGGTTTAAGGATCGCCTGTTGCGGCCTGCGCGCGTCGTTGTCTCCAGCGGCCCTGCGAAGAAGTGAGCGTTCTTGCTTGCTTTGCGGAGTAGTCTGATGGGTCACATAGGACTTTCGCTTTGATGGCTACTGAGAAACGCGATTATTACGAAGTGCTCGGCGTGGGCCGGACCGCTACCGATGAGGAAATCAAACGCGCCTATCGCAAGCTCGCCGTAAAGTTCCATCCTGACAAAAATCCGGACGACCCGCACGCCGAAGAAAAATTTAAAGAATTAGGCGAAGCGTACGACGTCCTGATGGATCCAGACAAACGCGCGGCATACGATCGCTTCGGTCACGCCGCGTTCGCGCAGGGCGGTGCCGGTTTCGGTGGCGGTTTTCATGATCCGTTCGAAATCTTCCGCGAAGTGTTCGGCGGCGGATTTGGCGGCGGAATTTTCGAGACGTTCTTTGGCGGCGGGCCCGGGACACGCACCGACGATCGGCGTCGTGGGTCGGATCTGCGGTACGACATGGAAATCAAGTTGGAGGAGGCAGCTTTCGGTGCAGAGAAGACGATTGAGATTGAGAAGCTTGATACCTGCGACAAATGCCACGGCAGCGGCGCCGAACCAGGCTCGCGTAAAACAAGTTGTCCCACGTGTGCCGGGCGCGGACAAGTGGTCAGTTCGCGTGGGTTCTTTCATATCTCGCAAACATGTCCACGCTGCCACGGCGCAGGTGAGATCCTCGAGAAGCCATGCCAGAAATGCCGCGGCGAAGGACGCGTTGAAAAGCTAAGCCGAATCAAGCTGAAGATTCCCGCGGGAATCCGGAAGGGCACTCGATTGCGTTCGCCGGGAAACGGCGAGGCGGGCATCGGTGGCGGTGCAGCGGGCGACCTTTATGTGGTGGTCCACATCAAGGAGCACAACATCTTTCACCGTGAAGCCGACGATTTGTATTGCGAGGTGCCAATCCCGTTTTCCATTGCGGCTTTGGGCGGCGAAATCGACGTGCCGACGCTTGAAGGCAAGGCGCACGTTAAAGTCCCCGCAGGCACGCAGAGCGGACAAATGTTCAAGCTCCGCGGCAAAGGCATAACAAACGTGAACGGCCGCAGTCACGGCGACTTATTCGCGCGGCTGATCGTGGAGGTGCCCTCGCGCCTGAATCCAGAGCAGCGCCGCAAGCTCGAGGAGTTCGCCGAGCTTTGCGGCGACGAAAACACTCCAATGCGCAAAGGGTTCTTCGACCGCGCGAAGGAATTTTTTAAGTAAGTGCCCCAATTTCCGTGGTTCGCAATGTCGTCAAACTGATCGAATGCCCGCGGGACGCCTGGCAGGGCCTCAGCCGGCAAATTCCCACCGAGCTGAAAAGCCGTTACCTGCGCGCCTTGATTGCCGCGGGCTTCAAACACATTGACGCCGTCAGTTTTGTTTCCCCAAAGGCCGTTCCGCAAATGGCCGACAGCGAAAAAGTGCTGGAACAAATCGACGTGCCTAACGACGTCGAGATCATCGGGATCGTGGTGAACGAAAAAGGCGCTGAGCGCGCCATTGCCACCGAAGCAGTTTCGACTCTGGGTTTCCCTTGCTCGGTGTCCGAGACCTTTCTGCGCAAGAACCAAAATCAGACACTGGACGAATGCTACAAAGTTTTGGAATCGATCAAAAGAAAAGCGGACGACGCGGCGCTAAGCATGGTGGCTTACATTTCGATGGCGTTTGGAAACCCGTATGGCGATCCGTGGGATCAAACGGAGATTCGCGAGGCGCTCAATAAACTTGTCGGGCTCGGCTTACGGTCCGTTTCGCTTGCTGATACCATCGGCATGGCAGGTCCTGATTTGATTCGCAGTGTCTTTGAATCAGTGATAAGTCAGTACCCCGACTGCGACATCGGCGTGCATCTCCACAGCGCTCCCGCGCAAGCTGAATCGAAAGGACTCGCCGCGTATGACGCCGGCTGCCGCCGTTTTGATTCGGCCATCGGCGGCCTCGGTGGATGCCCATTCGCGCAGGATGCGCTGGTTGGAAATATTCCTACAGAGAGCCTGCTCGCGGCTTTGAAACAGCGCGGCGTTGAGCTGCCGATCAGTAATGCGGTCCCAAACATGGTGTCGCTAAACTCGCTCATCGCGGCTGATTACCCGTAGGTCGGATCAACCCCATCCGCCCTATGCATCGCTTCTACGTTGCGCCGGAGAACTGGGACCCTCGGGAACTTGTGTTGCGGGGCTCCGAGGCCCACCACGCGCGCAACGTCCTGCGCATGCAAGCCGGAGACAAGCTTGTCGTCTTCAACGGAAAAGGCCATGAACTCACTGCAGAAATTGTGAACGTCACCGATGACGAGATTCGATTGCGAAAACTACACGAATCGGAAACGGTGCCGCTGCGCTGCAGGATTGTTCTCGGACAGGCAATCCCAAAAGGCAAAAACATGGAGCTCATTGTGCAGAAGGCCGTCGAGATTGGCGCAGCCGAAATCGCACCGATCATTTCCGACCGCACCATTGTGCAGTTCGATTCCGAAGGTGCCGCGCAAAAACAGACAAAATGGCACCAGGTCGCCATCGATGCCTCCAAGCAATGCGGCCAAAACTGGCTGCCACGTGTTCACGTACCGGGAAAATTAGCAGAATTTTTTTCCGCTTCGGAGCAGGCATTCGATCTTCGCCTAATCGGATCGCTCCAGCCCGATGCGCGGCACTTAAAAAAAATTCTGGAAACCTATTCTAGCGAGCACGGTGATCGTCCTCGAAGCGTTTTAATGCTTGTTGGGCCAGAAGGAGACTTCACACCTGCCGAGCTCGCGCTGGCGCGTCGTCACGGCTGTGAGCCAATTACACTCGGCCCAATCATTTTGCGAGTGGAAACGGCGGCAATCTATTGCCTGAGCATCCTCTCGTACGAACTGCTGATTTAGCAGTGCCGTTTTTGCTGCACACACCAACCTTTGACCGACAACGACGACGCAAACGCGCCTATTTCGCGGCGGCTATTTCCACAGCCTTTTCCGCTGCGGGAGCTGCGGTTGGCGTTATGTCGTCTGTTGGCGCGGGCTGGATTGAGACGATCTTGAATTGCGCGACGCCGTGCTCCGTATTCAGAGACACGCTTTCACTGATTTCATGGCCGAGAAGCACCTGACCGATGGCGGTTTGATACGAGATAATGTGGCGATCGGGATCGCTGTCCCATGCGCCGAGGATTGTGTAGGTTTCTTCGTCGTTCGTCGCGTCGTTACGCAGTCTGACGATGGTGCCGATGGACACGCGCGACGTGTCCGGGTTTTCAAATGACGTGCCACGCGCATCGTGCAGCATTTGTTCGAGCTCAGCTTTGCGGCGCATCAGCACGCTTTGCATTTGCTTGGCTGCTTTGAATTCAAAATTCTCACTTAGATCGCCGTACGACCTCGCAATTGCGATTTCCTTGCTGTTCTCCGGAATCTTCACTTTCACCAGCTCTTCATGTTCGGCCCTGCGTTTTTCCAGGCTGCTCCAGGACACGACCACCGGCGCGGCTTTTTCCTGCGGTTCTGCGCCGGCGATCATGCTTTCCAGCTCCGGATAAACTTTGACCATCCGTGCTAGGAGCGATCGTTTGGTCAGCTCATCAAACAATGGCGTTAACTGGAGACGCCGCATCGCGTCGCGCGCCAGGCCGACATCGACTTTCTTAAACATCTCCCCAAGCAATTCCCGGTCATCAACCAGTGTTCGCTGCAACTTGCTGCCGCGACCGTAAAAATTATGCTGTTCGCGCTCGAGCGCGGCGAGGATCGCCCACAGCAAATCCGGGGTAATCAGGTCACCCCAATTCTCTTTTTCGCCGCACAACCAAATGAGCATTTCGCTCGTGGCTGAATGTTCGCGAATGCTTCGCTCCAGCATAGCCCGAAGCTCTGCGTGTTGCCCGGCTTCGTTCAAAATACGCGGAATTTGCGCCACCATTCGACCGTGGCTCGCCTCCATGAGACGCAAGGCCCGCTCCGTCCAGCCTGGTCCCAGCGCGGCCGGTAGCGCTTGCAAAACGCGTTTCTCTTTCGCGGCCGGCAAGTTCGGCAGGATCGATGCCAGACGCTTTTCCTCTTCCACAATTAATTTGGAAAGAGTGAGACCGATGTGTGTGGTGTGCAGTGACGGAACACCCGCGAGCAAATCATCCCGCGCAATGATGAGTTCGAGTGCCAGCTCAGGATGCAGTTTCTGGTTGCGCGCCGCTGCGTTCTCGATTGCCACGACGATCGGCTGAAGTTGTTTTTCAGGTTCCTTGAATTGCTCGTGAGATTTTATGATCTGCTCGACTGCCGCGATTTGCTGCTTCGGCTGCCTGGCCTTATTGAATGCCGCGAGCAGCTCGTCGGCATGCGACACCCCTTCGCCACGGATTTGAATCGGGTCCGTCTTTTTTGCCGGTATCGAGAACGCACCGCTTGCTCTAAGCGCTTTCCTGGTTGATTCCCACCAGCGTTTCCATTCCGCCTCGGTAAAGACATCGCCAATGAGCCACTCCCCGATCTGCTGCGCGCTGGCCCTGCCGTCCAAACTTTCCAGAATGTTCTGCACCAGTGCGACTGGATTTTCCTTGGTCAGGTTTTTAATTAATGCGATGTCCGTTGCCTTTCGGACCAGGAAATGTTCCTGTGTCAGTGGCGTCAGATTCTCTGCCGCGTATTGCGCCTGCATCGGATGAGACTTCTTGGTTGCAAAATCGATGACGATTTGATTTAGCAACAGGTTCCATTCGCGGACGCGACCGAAACCCCAACTTTTGTGCAGGCAAAATGTACCCGGTTTTAACTTTTCCAGTTGGCCTGCCGACTTCGAAGTGAGCTTGCCAGCTTCGACCAGCTTTTGTAATTCAGCATCCATTGGTGGGGACAAATCTTTCCCCGTGACGTATAGGTCGCATCGGCGCGTCGCGCAATTTGCGATTGCCGCGAGCCTCGTAGCGTGAAAGTCTGCCCGCCGTGACGACGAGCATCTGGTTCTGGGTTGGCTTGCGTCTCCATGTTTCGCTGCATCAGACGATCTTCGGAACGCCGATATGGTTTTGGATCGCTTTTCACATAGGCGTTTTCGCCGCAATCGGAATCGACCTATTCACCTTTCATCGCCGCGGCCGCGAATTAAGCATGGGCGCTGCGGCGCGGCGCAGCGTGCTGTGGGTCGTAGTCTCGCTCGCCTTTAACGTCGTAGTTTGGCGCGTGAAAGGCCCGCACCACGGGCTCGATTTTCTTACCGGCTACCTGATCGAGTACTCCCTGAGCATGGACAACATTTTTGTGTTCGTGCTCATCTTCACGCATTTCCGGGTTCCACCCCGCGCACAACACCGCGTATTGGTCTGGGGAATTATTGGCGCTCTCATCATGCGTGGCACCATGATCCTGTTCGGCATCGCTTTGGTGCGGCGATTTCATTTCGTTCTGTACATCTTCGGTCTTTTCCTGCTGATCACCGCAGCGCGCATGCTTTTCGGGAAATATCTGGCGCACGATTTCCGGGAAACGCGCGTGATGCGGTTCTGTCGCAGGATTCTTCCGATCACCCCCGACTTCCACAATCAAGACTTCAAAGTGCGCGTTGATGGGCGCTGGATGTTAACGCCGCTTGCTCTCACCATGATCGTGATTGAAATCACGGACCTGGCGTTCGCGGTAGATTCGATCCCGGCGATCTTCGCGATTACTCAAGACCCATTTATCGTTTATACTTCGAACATCTGCGCGATTCTTGGCTTGCGATCGCTTTACTTCCTGCTGGCAGGTCTGATGAACCGTTTCATTTATCTCAGAACCGGACTGGCATTGGTGCTTGGATTCGTGGGCCTGAAAATGATTACCGCAGAATTCCTGCCGTTCCCCCGGGTCGTCTCACTGGCAATCATTGTTCTTATCCTGGGAGTTACTATATGGCTTTCCATGTTGAAAACGAAGAACGACGCTACGGCCGAACACCCAAAATAAAGTATTGCCTTTGCGGTTCGGAATCATTTAACTGCTAGCCAGCGCCTATGAAAAATATTCTTGCCTTCGCTGCGGTCGTTGGCCTTGCCATCGGAGTTTTCGCCGATATTCAAGATCCGCCGGGGAACGATTATGGTCCAACGCGGAAACTCGGTCGCGGTATCTCGAACTTTGTCATCGCTCCGACTGAGTTCTTTACAACCGTTAACCAAATCAACCAAACGGAAGGTAATTCCGCCGGAGCTGGCTATGGCGTTTGGAAGGGAGCGGGACGCGCAGCCGCGCGCCACGTGGCCGGCCTTGTTGAGATCCTGACGTTTCCGTTTCCAATTTGGCACGACAGCTATCAGCCGCTGCTGCCGTCCGACATTCCTTACATTCATGGCGGTTACGCGGAATTTCCGCCTGAAGTTGGTAACGAGTCCAAATACCCGTACGTGCGCGATACGCACCACGATTTCAACTAGCGTCCGCTCCGCAGAAAAAGCGCGTAGTTTTTTCGATGGTCTGAGCATCGCTCTACGGTAGTCGTCGTGTTAACGCGAATGCCCTTTGGACGTTTCTGCTCTCGACGCATAATCGCTTAAGTGGGGCGACCATTCTGGAAAGTTCGCACGGATCAAGGCGTATTGACCCGGCTTAATCTCAGCATCAAAGTGAATGACTTTAAGGCGGTTGACCATGCCATCGCGGCGTTTTTCCGGGCTGCCGTTAATCGGCGTGCTCGCAATCATTTACGTCATCTCCGGCAAAATCGGTTTGAATCTGGCATCATTGCACGCGAGTGCATCACCGGTATGGCCGCCGGCCGGAATCGCGCTGGCTGCATTACTCTTGTTCGGTTTTCGAGTGTGGCCGGCGATCTTTGTCGGTGCGTTTTTGGTCAACCTCACGACCGCGGGAGACATCTTCACATCGGTTGCCATTGCGAGTGGCAACACCCTTGAGGCGATAGCAGGCGCATTGCTGGTTAATCGCTTCGCGGGCGGCAAAAATGTCTTTGATCGGCCACAAGGGGTTTTCAAATTCGCGGTCACAGCGGCGATCAGCACTATCATCAGCCCAGTGTTCGGCGTGACGAGTCTCGCGCTCGCTGGCTTCGCCGACTTGGCGAACTACGGCGCGATTTGGGTTACTTGGTGGCTTGGCGATGCAACGGGTGACCTTGTTTTTACTCCGCTGATTTTTCTTTGGGGCATTCGGCCGAAGCTGTGTTGGAAAAAAGAGGAAGCCGTAGAGGTCGCCGTACTCCTTCTGTTGTTAGCGCTTCTGAGTGCCGTTGCGTTTGGCGGGTGGTTGGAGATTTCAGCCAAAAATTATCCGATCGCTTTCGTTTGTGGCCCGATTGTGATTTGGACGGCGTTCCGGTTCACTCAACGGGAAACTGCCACGGGTATTTTTATTCTGTCTGTGATAGCGGTTTGGGGAACAGTGCACGGGTTTGGGCCATTCGCCGGCCAAACCGAGAATCAGTCGCTTCTCACAGTGCAAGCGTGGACAGCCGTATTGGCCATCACGGCGATGGCGCTTTCCGCCGGCATGGCTGAGCGACGGCGTATCGAGGAAGAGCTTCAACAGCAAAAAAGCATCGTCGAAGCGGCAAATCGCACCAAGGACCATTTTCTGGCAATGCTTTCACACGAACTGCGCACGCCACTGACTCCGGTAGTTTCCGAGTTGGAATCGCTCCAAACAGAGCCCGCGCAAACTGAAGATACCAGAGCATCGCTGGCGATGATCCGTCGCAATATTGAATTGGAAACGCAGCTGATTGATGACCTGCTCGACTTTACCCGAATCGCCAGAGACAAAATGGAATTGCGTTTCGTTCCAATCGATGCGCATTTGGCGGTGTCGAATGTCGTCGAGATTTGCCGCTCCGAGGCGAAGTCCAAAAGACTTAATATACATCTCAATTTGCGAGCAAAGAGCTGCCATGTGAGCGCCGACGCCGCCAAATTTCAGCAGATCATTTGGAATCTGCTTAAGAATGCGATCAAATTCACCCCTGAAGGCGGGGAAATCGTGATCTCGTCTAGGAATCCGTCCGAAACAATCTTGATTGTTAGTGTCCGCGATACCGGCATCGGCATGGAGCCGGAAGTCATGCAGCGCATTTTCGATCCATTCGAACAGGGCAATCGCTCGTTTGAGCATCGCTTTGGTGGGCTCGGTCTGGGTCTGGCCATTTCGAAATCTCTTGCGCAGGCCCACGGCGGCACGCTGACAGCACAAAGTGACGGACCCAATCGTGGCTCAACTTTTACGTTGTCGATGCAAGCTCTGCCACAAGGTGAAGCAGCTAGCGTCGCTTCAAAAACGGTCACTGACTCGGCACGACAAGGTCTGAAGATTCTGCTGGTCGACGATCATCAAGACACCTGTGCTGCGCTGGAAAAATTGCTGGCGCGTCGCGGACATCTGGTTGCGGTGACGCACGATGTCCGCTCGGCCATGGAAGCTGCCGTGCGCAACAAATTCGATCTGCTCATCAGCGATATTGCCCTTCCAGACGGAACCGGAATGGATCTGATGATGCAGTTGCGCGCGATCGCAAATGTTCCGGGGATTGCGATCAGCGGCTTTGGCAATAACGGTGATATCGAACGAAGTTTGCAGGCCGGCTTCTCCGAGCATCTCATCAAACCCATCAAGCTCGACAACCTCCAGGCCGCTATCGAGCGGGCTATCGCGGGGTAGCGCGCGCATCTCGCAAACTTGCCCTATGCGTGTCGTCGATCTAAGAATCGAGGACGTTGCGTTTGGCGGAAAAGGTGTCGCCAGGGCACAGGGCAAAGCCGTTTTTGTTCCTTACACCATTGAAGGGGAGTTGGTTTCCGCCGAAATCGTCCGGGAAAAGAAGCAGTTCGCCGAAGCAGAGCCGGTCGAAGTTAAGCAGAGTTCGCCGAATCGTGTCGCGCCGCAGTGCCCGTATTTCGGCCGATGCGGCGGCTGCGCGTATCAGCACATCGATTACCAACATCAGCTTGCGATTAAATGGCGACAGGTGCGCGACGCGCTCCAGAGAATCGGCAAACTGAAGGATGTTCCCATGCTTCCGATTATCCCTTCGCCGAGGCAGTACGCGTATCGCAACCGCATCACCGTGCACGCGCAGGACGGCACGATCGGTTTTTTCCGGCGCGATTCGCATCAGTTGATTGATGTCCAGCGTTGCCCGATTTCTCGTGACGAAGTCAATCGGGCGCTATCGGAGTTGCGCGAACAAAAACATGTGCGCGACGGGCATTACGCGCTCCGAACCACTTCCGAGCCGCGCGTGTTTTCGCAAGTAAACGACGAGGTCGCACAGGCGCTGCGGGACTTAATTATCGATCTCGTTCCGCCAAATCAGGACCTGTTAGTCGACGCCTATTGCGGCGCTGGATTTTTTGCAAAAGCGTTGCTCGACAAATTCGAGCGCGTGATCGGGATTGATTGGGACCGATTCGCAATCGCCGCGGCTAAGGAGAATGCGACCGAAAAAGAGACCTATATCGCCGGTGATGTTGAACACGAACTCACCGCAAACTTGACGGCTTTAAGCCGTCAAGTTTCCGAGCGCAAGGAGAGCGATCTGCGGGAGATGACGCTGGTTGTCGATCCTCCGGCGACCGGGCTGAGCGCAAACGTGCGAAAGGCGATTGTTGATCTTGCACCGACAACGCTCATTTACGTTTCATGCGATCCGCCAACACTGGCACGCGATTTGAGAGATCTGGACGATCAATTCACCATCGATTCGGTCACACCGCTCGACATGTTTCCACAAACCGCCGAAATCGAAGTCGTGGTTCATCTGCGGACGAAATCGCCTCCGGCGACTCGATAAAGATGAAACCGCTGCCGACTTAGCGGTCTCTCGAAAATCTCTTCTTCACCAGATACACGATCATAATTCCACCGATCGGCAGACCGATCAGTGTTTTGGGATCGTGGCGCAGCCAGGCGTTTAGCGAATCGCCGATGAGATTCACGGCCAGGACACCGATCGCGAGACGGCGTCCCCATTCTGCGTTTCGGGCGAGCCCTATTGCTGCCAGACCGCATGCGGCGCCGACCAGAGTCATCAGCGCAATCGACGCGCCGCTGCCCATTTCTTGAAATTGCGTCTGCGCTTCCGGTTTCAACCGCCAGATCGATTCCAGAAGACTTCCCGGAAACGCCAGAGCCAGCATCGTGACCAAACAGACCGACGCACCGGCCGCGAAAAAAATTATCAGCAAGATCGTTCCGAGCGATCGACACTTCGGGTTCACGCGTAAACGAGGAGATCAATTTCCTCCGGTAACGAGTTGGATACTTCGCGGATGACGTTGCCGCGAAGCAGATTCATCAGCGCGCTGCGTTGTGGCGCGCCGAGAATGACGCGCGATGCACCAAGGGTAGCAGCCACATCAACAATGGTCTCGGCAGCCGAGGGACTCACCGCATAGCAGAACAGCGGCGTGATGTTCTCGGCTTTCTGTTTCGCTTCGGCGAAAATTGCGCTGGCTTCTGGATCTTGCTGCCATTTGCGCCTGGCATCCTCTTCGGTCATGAACGGTTGTTCACGCACGAAGAGCAGGTAGAGACGCGAGCCGGCCGTGGTTGCTTCCCGCAACGCGAAATCGAGGGTACGCCCTGCGCTGCGAACCGCGCACAGGATTGCTTCGCCCCCTGAAGGAGCCAGCGCTTTGGACGTTGGACGCGCGACATCGACACCTAATTGTCGTGGCGAGAGCGCGGGCGCAGCTTCTTTTTTCATTCTGCGTTCCTGCACGAGTCCCCGCAGAATTAATCCGATAAGCAGCACTGTAATGACGAAGTAGCGAGCATTTGGTTTATCTACGAGCAACGAAAGTTCGATCGCAGCCATAAGCAGGAACGTCACGAACATGAACGCGCGTTCCCATGGTCTGATT
>QHOX01000386.1 GCA_003219465.1 Verrucomicrobiota bacterium
CAGCAACATGCTTTCGGTGAGAAGCTGCCGCACCAACCGCCATCGGCTTGCGCCCAACGCTTGGCGCAATGCGAATTCGCGTGCGCGCGTAATGCCGCGCGCGAGCTGCAGATTCGCCACGTTTGCGCAACAAATGAGCAGCAGAAATGTCACACCAGCCATAAGCGCGAAAAGCGCTTTGTTAACCTTGCCGGCCAGGTCGCCGAGCAATTCTTGCCGTAACGAAATCAGCTTGACGGTCCATCCGCGCCGCAATTGCGGATACTCATGTTCCAATTGGCGCGCGATCGATTTCGATTCCGCATCCGCCTTTTCGATGTTAATGCCAGGCCGAAGCTTCGCCACAACTTCATACATAGGCGCTGCGCGATCGGCCAATGGCAAACTGTCGACGCTAGTTTGCAGGGGCACCCAAATTTCGGCAGCCGCAGGTAGATCAAATCCTGGTGGCATCACGCCAATGATCGTGTGACTGCGACCTTCGAGGTTCAGCGTTTGGCCGATGATGCTCGGGTCTCCTCCGAAATGTTTTTGCCAACGTCCGTAACTGATCAATGCGACCGCGGGACCGCCGGATCGGTCTTCTGCGTTGGTAAAACCGCGACCGAGAATTGGTTTAACTCCAAGAGTGGTTAGATAATCAGCCATGATGGACGCGCCCCGTGCCCGCTCCGGTTCGGCGCGTCCAGTCAAGTTGAAGGAGCGTTGCATCGCCGCGCCCATGCTCGAGAAGGAATGATTTCGCTGCTTATCGGCCGCAAACTCCAGAAGCGACGAGCCAAACGGATCGAATCCTTCACGCATCGCAATGCTGAAAACCAGTCGATCTAAATCCTCTAGGGGCAGCGGACGCAGCAGGAGTGTGTTGATCGCGCTAAAGATGGCCGTGTTCGCGCCAATGCTCAGAGCCAGCGCGATCACCGCAATCAAAGTGAATCCGGGCGATTTACGGAGTTGTCGCAGCGCGAACCGAAGATCATTCATCACTCAGTACGCAAAGCTTGAATTGGATCGACATGCGCCGCGCGGCACGCGGGAAGCAAACACGCGAGCAACGCCGCCGCACCGAGAATTGCAACCGTCGCTGCGAGCACAAGCGGATTGTGCGCTGAGGTTTGATAAAGTTGCGATGTGAGCAAGCGTCCGAGCGCAAGCGCCGCTACCGATCCCGCGGCCAATCCGATAATGACGGGTTTCATTCCCTGCGTCACGACCAGCCGCAGCACGTCCAGGGTTTGCGCACCAAGCGCCATGCGCACACCAATTTCTCCGGTGCGTTGCTCGACCGTGTAAGCCACCGCGCCGTAAATTCCGACCGTTGCCAAGAGCAAGGCCGTAGCGGAAAAGATTCCCAACAACCACATCATGAGCCGGGCTTGACCGAGCGCTTGCGCGACAATCTTGTCCATCGCTTGGGGAATAGCGATCGCCAACCCGGGATCGACCGTGTTGAGCGCCGACTGCACCACTTTAGTCACCGCATCCTCTCTTAGCGTGCTCCGCACCGCGATCACCGCGAACTGAAAATTCTCCTGGGCCCACGGACGGTAAATTTCCACCTCGTCCGGTTTCGCTATGGTCCGCGTCCGCACGTCGCCCACGACGCCGATGATTTCCACCGGTATACTCCCACTCGAGACCAGAAGCGTCTTGCCGATCGGATTCTCGTTTCCAAAAACTTTCCGCGCGCCGGCCTGACTGATCAGCATCACGTTCTGATGATCGGCTACATCGTGCTGGTCGAACTCGCGTCCCGCCAAAATGGGAATGCCCCAGGTTTTAAAATAATCCGGAGCGATATTGTGGCTCGCGGCCGAGGCACGCTTGTCCAGCGGCAAAATTTCCCCATCCGGGCGGGTGTAAAGCGTGTTGCTGGCGGCGGCGGCGATCAACGGAATGTCCGCGCTGATCGTGGCGCTTTGGAGACTTGGAATCCGCTGCAACGCCGCGAGAGTTTTTTCCACGAAACGCTGGCGGGTGGCGACATCGGGATATGGCGCTTGTGGCAACGTGACCAGGCCGATCCACATATTTTCGGGACGGAACCCAATGTTCTGCCGGCTCAACTGCACAAAGCTGGTGATGAGCAAGGCCGCGCCGGCGAGCAGCGTGACCGACAGTGCGACTTGCGCGCCGACCAAAATTTTGCGGAACCGGTGCTGCTTGACGCTCCCACTCGATCCGCGCCCCCCTTCTTTCAATCCGTCAACCAAATCGGCCCGCGAACTTTCCAGGGCCGGATAAATTCCCATGGCCACGCCTGTTAAGATCGACAATACAACCGTGAACTCGAACACGGGAAGCGAAAGACCGATAGTAGTCTCGGGGTCGAACGGAAGAAAATTCGCCGCCATTTTCGGCACAAGCGGCACGAGCTGCCAGGCCAGCCCGGTGCCAACGACTGCTGCGAGAATGCTCACCAGCAAACTTTCGAAAATAAAAAGTCGCAACACGCTCGCGCGCGATGCGCCCAACGCCATGCGCAGCGCGATCTCGCGCCGCCGGCCGGTGAAGCGCACGAGCAAGAGATTTGCAACGTTGCTGCACGCAATGAGCAATACGAAAGCCACTGCCGCTAGCAACGTGGCGAAGGCAGGCCGCAGATTTCCGACGACATCTTCGGGGAGGGTTTTGAGAGACATGGTCTCTGAGCTGTCGATCTTGTCCGGATATTGCGCGCGATAACTTTGCTCGAGCGGCGGCAACGCGGCCCGCGCCTGTTCGATTGTCATCCCCGGTTTCAAGCGCCCGATCACGCGCAGAAAACCGCTGCCGCGCATCATTCGTTCGTACGAAATCCCGGGAACCACGTATGGCTTCGTTGTCCAGATCTCCGCATTCGGTCCGATCCAGGAAAACGGCAGGTTGGGCAATACGCCCACGATCGTGTGCGGGACGCCGTCGAGCGTGATGCTGCGGCCGATCACATTAGCGTCGCCCCCCATGCGTTTCTGCCAAAAATTTTCGGTCACCATCGCCACGTCGGCGATCTCTTCTTCCTCCGGCAAAAAATTGCGACCGCGGATCGGCTGCACGCCGAGGACGTCGAAGTAGTTCGACGTCACTTTCCCGCCGAAAAGCTGAACGGCATCGCCCACTCCAGTCAAAGTGAACGGGATGATGTTTTCGCCGGCGAACCCGTCGAAAATCTTTTGGGCCGCGCGGAAATGTTGAAAGCGCGGCATCGAGACCGCGAGTTCCAGCAAATTGCGCTCCCGCGCATTCGAGTACATGTGCACGACGCGTCCCGGCTCTTTGAATGGAAGGCCGCGCAAAAACAGATCGTTGATTAAACTGAAGATGGCAGTGTTGAGCCCGATCCCCAGCGCCAGCGTGATCACGGCGAGGAAAGTAAAGCCGGGTGATTTGCGGAGTTGGCGTAGGGCGAACGTTAAATCATTCATCGATGTTTCTGAAGTGCGATGCGGTGGCTTAATAGGGATTCGTTCAGCATATTCATCACTCGTCATGCAGGGCCCGGACTGGATCAATGCGTGTGGCTCGCCAGGCGGGTAAAAAACAGGCCGCCAAGGATACGGTCGTGATCACTACGAACGCCAACCCGAACGCTACGGGGTCGCGCGGACTTACTTTATAGAGCAGGTTACCCATTAAGCGCGTGAGCACGAGCGTCGCGATTGCGCCGATGACGATTCCGGCCGTCGTTAGCCGCAGGCCGCGCGAAGCAACGAGTCGCAACAGATCGCGTGTGCCGGCGCCGAGTGCCATTCGTAAACCAAGCTCTCTCGTTCCCTGCGAAACCGAATAGGACATTACCGCATACAATCCAATAGCGGCTAGGAA
>QHOX01000381.1 GCA_003219465.1 Verrucomicrobiota bacterium
TAGGCTGGCCGGTCGTGCCGCTGGTATAGATGAGAGCGAGAATCGCATCCGGATCGTAAATCGGATCTGGAACGGAATCGCTCCGAACTTCCAACGGCTCTTGGTCGAGCACCAGTTGCCAGGAAACTTGCACTGTCGGGACTGGCAGCGACGAAAGGCGAATCAATCCGCGCGGGTTGGCGTCGCTGAGGATGACGTCGATTTCTTTGACCGAAAGCCGCGTGTTCAACGGAACCGCGATGACGCCGAGCCACGCGCACGCATAAACCAGTTCGATGTAGTCGGGCTCGTTAGGAAGAAGAAGCGCTAACCGGTCCCCGGCTTTGAAACCATGTCGATCTAGCGCGGCGGCAATACATCCAACACGGTCATGAAGCTCCTGAAATGTAGTGCGTGTCTTGGCGGCAGCGAGAGCGGGTCGTTCCGGAAAATATCGCGCGGCGCGCCCTAACGAGTGGGCATGAATCATGGCGCTCCTCTAGTAAAAGCCTTGAGTGTCGCGCTGAACGCCAACCTTTCCGGCATAGCGCTGCGAGATGAAGATGAAATAGAAGACCGCAAGAGCGAAACCTATTGGCCACCAGAAACTCGCGAGACGCAAAGAGCTCGGGCTGACAGCGACCGCGTAGGCGGTGAGTGAGTTTTCGGGCGCGAGGGTCGAATGGAGCATTACTGGAAAAATTGCGGCGGCTCCCGTTGCCAGCAGGCCAACGATCAAAAAATTCGACGCGAGAAACGCTCGCAATTCGCGTCGACCTGCCAAGCCCGAAACAAGTGCGGTAATTGAGGCAACCGTCACGATCAATCCCAGCCACCAAAATGGATTCGACCATGCGAGGCCGGGCAGATCTGGGCGAACAATTCTCGATTCGACTAGAACTGCGAGACCAAGCGGCACAACTGCGGCCCAAAGATACTTCGCGAATTTCTCGGAGCGGTCGTGTACCGGCCCTTCCGTTTTCAGTGTGAGATAGGTCGCACCGTGAGCCGCCAGCATCACGGCGGCTAAAATCGCAATCGATACCGTGTACCAGTCGAGCAGGCCGACGTGGCCGCGGACGTTGAAGTCCGTGAAGAACGCCATCGAAAAATTGCCATCGGCATTCAACGGAACTCCGCGCGCGACGTTACCCGCAGCCGCGCCGAAAAGAATGGCGAGAAGCAAACTGGAAAGGACGAAATTGAAATCCCAATACGTCTGCCAAAGCCGGTCATTGATGTGGCCGCCGACCTCGATTGAAACCCCGCGCAAAATCAGACACCACAAAATCAAAAAAAGCGCGAGGTAGTAACCGGCGAATGCCGAAGCCATCAATCGCGGGAAGATCGCGATCAATGTTCCGCCGAAACCGAGGAGCCAGACCTCATGCCATGTCCATAACGGCCCGATCGCAGCGATGACTTGTCGGCGTTCTTCAGAAGTCTTGGCGACAATCCACTGAAGCATTCCGGCGCCGAAGTTCCGGCCGTCCAGAACAATGTAGACAATCAGCATGAAGCTGACGACTGCGTACCAGGTCGCGATCATACCAACACAGCCTCTCTTTGATCGACAACTGCAGTGACCGTGGCTTTTTCTTCCGGACCTTTTCCAATTTCGCGACCGGCTAGACCGAGAAAGAGCAGGCCAATTACAAAATAAAGGCCGGTGAACCCAATCAGGGTGAAAATGGCATCGCCGTTACTGACCACTTTGCTGTAGCCGTCGCGAGTGTGAAAAAGTCCGTAGATCAACCATGGTTGACGACCCAGTTCGGCAGTCATCCAACCAAGCGTGTTGGCAATGTACGGATAGGGAAATGCCAGCAATAGCGCCCACAGCACCAAGCGACTTGAATCGAGTCGGCCACGCAAATTCTGCAACGTGGCAAAGCCCATCAGGAGGATGAACAACGTCCCGAGCGTGATCATGATGTGGAATGAGTAGTAAAGAAGTTCGATGTTGTCGGGCCACGCGTCTTTTGGAAACTCGTTCAGCCCATGGACAAAACTTCCAAAATGTCCGTATGCGAGAAAACTCAGCGCGCCCGGAACTTCGATCGGATTGTCGAGTCGCTGTTTGGCAACGTTCGGTTGGCCGATGAGAGCAACAGGCGCCATTGGTCCGCCTTCGAACTTCCCTTCCATCGAGGCGAGCGTGACCGGTTGGTGATGACCAACCATCTGTTGGAAACGCGACGAGGAGGGACGCGATTAACCCAACGAACGTTCCTGCGCGCAAATAAAGTCTGGCTTGGACTGGATGAAGACCGCGCAACGCGTAGAACGCTCCGATCGCAGCAACGACAAAGGAGCCGGTCACGACCGCGGCCAATTGATTATGCGCGAATTGCACGAACGCCCACGGATTCAACAAATAGGCGCTCATGCTGGCGATGCCTAACGAACCGTTCGGTTCGATCTGGTAACCGACGGGATTTTGCATGAACGAATTCGTGACCAGAATGAAATACCCGGAGATCCAACTGCCGAGTGCAACAGCGATCGCGGCGGCAAAATGTCCACGCGGTCCGAGTCGTTTCTCACCCCAGATCAGCGCACCAACCAACGCGCTCTCGAGAAAGAACGCGAACATTCCTTCCATCGCCAGCGTTTGTCCAACTACTCCGCCGGCATATTTGGAAAAATCCGCCCAGTTCGTTCCGAATTGAAATTCCATCGGAATGCCGGTGACGACGCCGACGGCAAAATTCAGTCCGAAAATCTTCGC
>QHOX01000177.1:0-432 GCA_003219465.1 Verrucomicrobiota bacterium
AATTAAGAGTGAAGCGTCGTTGTAGCGGAACCGCCACTGCCACGTCAACACTTTTTCCAGTTTTGTGATGTGGTTGCCCGGGTTTATTGGGTGCACAAACGCTTGGCAAGCTTTTTCTTCAGTTTTTCGAACCACGGATTACCCAGCGAGCGAAGCTGCAACCAAATCGTCCTCCTCCTCGTCGTCGTCATACTCGAAAACTCGATAAGAGGAGGAGAACGAGGACGAGCCGGCCAAAATCTTCGCAAGCTGCGACGAATTTGGCCTACTCGCGGATGCTCCATGAGAAGGCATTCGTCATTTCGCTGCGCGGACTGCCTTAAAGGTTCCGTGTTTCGATGGTCGCTCTCCCACGAGCGGGGGAAAATCCACTTCACCCGAGATCAAATCGGCGGTTTCGAATTTTCCTTTGCAGGTCAACGTCCCTGCGTC
>QHOX01000177.1:462-9667 GCA_003219465.1 Verrucomicrobiota bacterium
GGACCTGAGAACGTTACCGAATTTCCTTCGCCCCGCGTCCACTTTGCGTCCGAGGGCTTGGCCCCGGTCCAAACCTTAGCGGCGGGGTCAGTCAACTGCAACGAGCCTTTGCCGTCACCTTGTGCCTCAAAGCGCAGCGAGTGGTGTTGCTCATTCGCGAAAGTTATCTCCACGTTCCACGTGCCAATCATGTTGGGAGTTTGTGCTTGAGCCAGAGCGCTGCAACACATCTGTGCGATCACCATGAGAAGCAGACTCCGGCAAATGACCAATGACGATTGCCGAATGACGAATGAAGCACGAATCACCCGCCTTCGCTCGGCTACGGCGCGGCAGGCGAATGACCAGAAAGCAGCATCGCGAGACTTCGTCATTTGATCATTCATGATTCCTGCGAGCTTTGTTATTCGGATCTCGTCATTTTCTCTAATCCGAATTTGGTTTTCGAGCAAGCGAGCCTTGCCGCTGCTCACTGGCTTAGTGCCGCGTTTTGGCGTAAATTCGCCAACTTTGTGAAAAGTGGTTGCATAAGCCGGGAATTGAAAACAATGGGGATTTCCCGGAGCACGACTGCTGGGGTCAACGTCCCCGGGTACAGCAAAGCTGGCATCCGTAAATCAAGGACCAGCCGGTGGCGCGGGGCGGCGCTGATCACTCTGAATTTGTTCATGATCGCGCACATCATTCAGTGGCGGGTCATGGGCAAAACGATTTCACCTATCGAGCCTTCGGAGACGATGCACACGTTGCAAAAGGGATTCGTCAACGCGGGCTTCATCTTTTTTAGTCTGGCAATTATAGCGACGCTGATCTTCGGGCGTTTCGTTTGTGGCTGGGGTTGTCACATTCTCGCGTTGCAGGATCTCTGTGGATGGCTGCTCAAGAAAATGGGTCTCCATCCGAAGCCGTTTCGGTCGCGGCTGTTGGTGTACGTCCCGCTCGTCGCTGCGCTGTACATGTTCGTGTGGCCCACCGCCTACCGATTGTTTTCGAACCCGGCGCACGAACCGATCATCCCGAAATTCACCAATCATCTGGTGATCACAAATTTTTGGCAGACGTTTCCGTCAGTTGCAGTGGCCATACCCTTTCTGTTCATCTGCGGATTTGTGACAGTTTATTTTTTGGGCCAAAAAGGTTTTTGCACTTATGCCTGCCCGTACGGTGGTTTCTTCGGTCTCGCCGATAAATTCTCGCCGGGAAAGATACGCGTGACTCCCGCGTGCAATCAGTGCGGGCATTGTACTGCCACCTGCACTTCGAATGTGCTGGTGCACGCGGAAGTGAAGCAGTACGGGATGGTGGTCGATCCGGGCTGCATGAAATGCATGGATTGCGTGAGCGTTTGTCCGAACGACGCGCTCTATTTCGGTTTCGGAAAACCAACGCTGTTCGCGCCCAAATCGAACGCGATCAAAAAGAGCTATTCGCTGACGTGGCCTGAAGAAATCGTTGGCGCACTGGTATTCATGGGAAGTTTCCTGGCTGTTCGTGGCGTTTACGCATTGGTTCCGTTCCTGATGGCGCTCGGTTGCGCTGCAGTCACAACGTTCCTCGCTTTGAAGTTGTGGCGATTGCTTCGGGCGCGGGAATTGTCCTTTTACCGTTTCAATTTGAAGTCGTCAGGAAAGATTCGAAAGGCAGGCTGGGCGTTTGCAGCTTTCGCCTGTGCCTGGATTGGATTGAACGCGCACAGTGGCTGGGTGCGCTACCACGAATTTCTTGGGAACCTCGCGTTCAATAAGATTCACTTGCCCGACGAGCTTGCTCTTGCGCAGGTTAACCCGGTTCGCTGGCTTAGTCCGGCCGACCGGGAAAACGTACTCCGAGGAAAAGAACATTATGTGGCGGCTTCAAAAACGGGGTTGTTTGTAAATAGCGAGGTGCTGCCGAAGCTGGCCTGGTTTGAATATTTGTCAGGTGACGCTGAACAATCGGTGCAAACTCTCGGCAAAGCCGCAGATTACCAGAAGGATGAGAGCAAAGCTTTGAGTCTTTACTATCGCGGCGCCATTCTAAATCGTCTCGCGCGTTACGATGAAGCCCGGGCCAGTTTGGATGAAGCCTTGGCCGAAAGAGAGGACTTGATTCTTGCTCGCCAGGAAAAAGGCGAATCGCTCTGGCAACTCGGTCGCAAGGAGGAGGCCGTTTCGGTTTGGACCGGCGCTGTGCAGCGCAACTCACAGTTGGTGTTGGTCAACAACGAGCTTGCCGGCGCAACGCGCGCGTCAGGCAAGCTTGACGAAGCCGATCTCTATGAAAAACAAGCTGACCTGTTTACTCCCAACGATCCGCTTTACCATTGGGTGCTTGGACGGCGGCTCCAGGATCTCGGCATGACTGAGCTGGCTGAAAAACATTTGCAGCAAGCAGGTCAACTCGGTGGAAGTGGTGCGATGCCTAACGAGCACTAGCGCGCGGAACGAGTTCTCTGGGCAGCACACCTTGGCGAAACAGGCCAAGTGGTTGTAGCCGGGAGCGGTAATTCCGGCTTCCCCGACTCCTGCAAACTCTGGCTTGCTACGCGCGCTGCCTCGGCGTTGGACGAGGCCGCGGTGTCGGACGGGGCCGGACAGCTGGCATGACGTTAACTACTCCAGTCATTCCAGCAAAGCAGTGCAAGGCGCAGAAATACTGGTACATGCCCGGCTGCGTAAAAGTGAACTCATACACGAACCCTGTGTCGTTAAGGATTCCGGCGTCACAGTTCATGTTATCAGGCGAACAAAATTGCCCATCAGCGGTGCAGGACGTGCCACTGGTGACGCTGTGAAAATCGCTTTCCCAGGTCCAGCGCACAGTATCGCCGACGCTGATGTTGACGGTATCCGGCACAAAACTGAATTCATTTCCTACCGGTCCCACTGTCACATCGAAAATCTCGCTCCCAACATATCGCTTTCCACTGGGAGCCTGGTGTCCGTATTGATCGACGATGCGGATTGCCGCGGTTGCGCGGTTTTCCGGTGCTGCGTTAGCACTCTCGTTGTTTCCGGATTCGGCCGCCCACATGAATGCTGTCAGAAGCAGCATTGTGAGCCACCATACTTGCTTCGCCATTGTCTTTCGTTGTCCGATCATTCGTCGCGATGACAATGGAATGGCCGTGCTGATCCGCAACTAAAAATCAGCGGCGGACTAGATCTGAATCGCCCTTTTCATCCCACCTGACGCTGCAAGAATGTTGCAGACCGCAAGCCGTGAATCGCTGCGATTTGCGCGGGCAGAATTACCGCGAGAGGTAATCCGGCAGAACTTCTCGGCCGAACCTCACCTCGCAGTTCGCGCGCTGCTCCGACACGACAAGCAGTCCAGCAAAATGCAGTCCGGTAAAGTGCCAACGAGGGAAGCAAAGACGATTTTTTAGAAATTTTTCACGTCGCGCGATTTGCAATCATTCGCCTGCCGTCTGGCCATCGCAACGTGATGTCCCTGCTCAATCACGCGCCTTCCGCCAAGGGCTACGCGTGGCACCCTTGATCACGTCGTCATTAATTACCCGGCAATCAGGGTCTCGGTGCGGGAGTGGGCCGCGGACGCGGTGGCGGGCTGGACCGCGGTGTCGGCGTCGGACGTGGAGTAGAGGTTGACGTCGCCGTCGGTGTTGGGCTCGGCGGAGGCGTCGTTGTAGCCGTGGCTGTGGCTGTGGCAGTTGCCGTTGGAGTGGGCGTGTCGCTGGGTGTAGGCGTCGGAGTGGGCGTGCCGTTCCCTGTGGGTGCCTGGATCGCGACCGTCATCGGCGAGCCCGTCTTGAAGAAATCGACTGTCGCAAGCGCATTCTGTGGCGGTTGATCGGCGTCGAACCGGAAGTTGTAGAGTGTGCCCCAGCGAATCGCATTCGCGTTCTGATTAGTCGCAAAGGTTTCCGTGCTCCATGTGATAGAGCTCGCGTCCTGAGTAACAGTCCATGGCGTGCTACTATATCCCTGGTTATTTTGCGTGCCGTCGTTTGCCCAGCCAGGTTCCTGTGGTGGCGCATGAAAGTCGATGTTGCTGATGTTAATTCCAGGTCCCAAAGGCACGCTGAAAGATTGAATTCCGCGGTCGAGGTTCTCGTTATACACAGCGTATTCGTAATGCCACACACCGGCACTTGGGTTAGTCACCTTGTAACCCATAAACCAGATTCCGTCGTTGCCTGGATCGGGTTCGGCTTGGCTGACCGTCGCGCCAGTCCAAGCCAGGATGGCCGGCTGCATCTGCATCGTCGAGCCGACAGGGGAAAATGTGAAATTGGTTGGGCCTCCGTTAACAGTAAACTGACGGTAAGAGACATTGTTGTACATGTTGCATTCCGTAGGGTGAGTCTGACACCACGTGTACTCATGCGGCGTGACGTATTGACCTTCTACAAAATAGGTCGCACCAGAGTTGAGTGTCCTATCCAGATCACTGACCTCAACCCGGATCCTGTGGGATACGCCGTCGTGGTTGTGGCCGTTGTGGTTATTGGCAACGTTCCCGGAGGGAAACAAGCCAGAGAAGGGGTGTACCCAGGCGCGCGACCCTAGACCGTCTTGACCCGCGTTTAAGCCGGAGCTGTAAAGATCGGAACAACCCGAGCCAAGATGATCGCCGCCCACACCGTTACAGCCGAAGCCACAGTCGTTCGATGATGCTGCCGCGAACGTATGTTTCAGCCACGATTGCCCAATTTGTTCAAACCGGTCGTTGTTATTAGCGGCGCTACTCATGCGATACAGGTTCTGCGGAACCACGGGGTGATCGTTGCTCGGTAATGCAAACCAATCTACGTTCACGGTCCCTCTGTTGCAGGAATCTGTTCCCACCGCCAGGCCAACTTGAGTTCCAGCACGCCCATATTGTGCCATTTCGGGCAGGTCTCCAACGATGACATCCGGGCCCGGTTGTGTGCCAACTGATGGCTGCCGTAACGCCGGCATGATCATTGATCGCAGCTCGCCATTAACAACCTGGTCGATCTCGATCGGTTGCATCGCGGCACCCATGAAAATTGTTCCAACGACTACACCGGCATCCGATGGCCGGCCGAGCGCATTGGCAAACTCTTGTGAAACCAGCAGGTTTCCGCCTGTGATGCTTAGAGACTGTGCGTTAGAATCGTAGTTGTACTGATGTCCTTCGATGTTGAAAAATGTGAATCCCGTTTTGCCGTCGCGCACAACGAGGTCAAAAGCCGCGTCTGAAGCGAGTTTCTCGATAACCAGCTGCTTGAGAGACGCGGATAATGCCGCAGATAGGCTGTAGCCGAGGGCCTCTTGTCCCGCCGTAGCTTTAGCGAAGGCGGATGCCCCGGCCGAAGAAGAGTTTTGCGGAGCAAGCGCCATCGAGCCCGGCTCGGCGCCGCGCAACAGATCGTTAAAAACTAAAATCGTGAAAAAGGAATTGGCTTGGGTGGCGAATTGGAGCGTCACGGGTCCTTCCGCGATGGAGCTGATTCCGTTCAAGCGGGTGAGATCGAGATCCATCGTGACGCTGCCGTTTTCGACAATCATTTTTTGAAACGTGCCGGTCGGCGTGTCGGAGTGGTTCTGTTTGAGTTGAGCAGCGTAGTTTCCTGAGCTATTCCCAAGAAATAGAAGTAGCAGCAGAGCGAAACCGGTAACCGTTATCTTTGACATTGGCGAACTCCTTTGGTTGCGGGAAGCGGGTTAAGATTGAGAGAGCTACCTTTTCTCACACGCTTGTCGTGGATGCAAAAAAGATTTTTAACAATTCTGTTACCGTGCCGGACGCAACGTATTCGGGAGGGCCGATTCTCCCAATCACTGATCACTTCTTAGGCGGGCACGTGGGATGCAGGGCTAAGGACGAGGCGCCGGAGTTGGACGAGGCCTTGGCTGGGGGTTGGACCGTGGTGTCGGACTCGGCCGCGGAGTGGCAGTGGGTGTCGTACTAGGGGTTGCTGTTGGGGTCGGAGTTGGAGTTGCGGTTGCAGTAGGAGTCGGCGTTGCACCGCCGGCAGGTGCCTGGATCGCAACTATCATCGGGGAGCCTGTCTTGAAAAAGCCGACCGTTCCATTGATTTCTTGTGGCGGCTGGTCGGCGTCGAACCGAAAGTTGTACAGTGTGCCCCAGCGAATCGCATTGGCGTTCTGATTCTGTGCAAACGTTTCGGTATTCCAAGTTACGGAATCGGGAGCCTTAGTGACAGTCCACGGCATGCTGCTGTAACCCTGGTTGTTGAACGTGCCGTCGTTTGCCCAACCAGGATGCTGAGGCGGGGCGTGAAATGCGATGTTACTGACGTTAACACCTGCTCCTAAAGGGACACTGAAAGACTGAATCGCTCGATCCAAGTTCATGTTGTAGAGAGCGTACTCATAGTGCCAGACTCCAGCCGATGGGTTGGTCACTTTATAGCCCATAAACCAGAAGCCATCGTTGCCTGGATCTGGCTCCAGCCGGTTCACGGTCGCGCCCGTCCAGGCCCAGATCGCAGCCAGCATTCGCACTGTGTTAGCGACTGGCGAAAAGCTGAAACTGGTCGTGCCGCTCACGCTATACTGGCGATAAGAGGCATTGTTATACATGTTGCATTCTGTGGGATGCGCCTGGCACCAGCTGTATTCGCTCGGGGCGACATATTGCGCCTCAGCAAAGTAGGTCGCGCCTTGATTGAGCGTTGTGTTGAGATCGTCCACTTCCACCAGAACCCGGTGTGACACGCCGTCGTGGTTGTGGCCGCTATGATCGTTCGAACCACCGGGGGGGTTACCGGGCGGGAAATTTCCAGTGAAGGGATTGACCCACGCGCGCGAACCGATCTGGTTCTGATCGCCATTTAAGCCGGCGGTGTACGGATCGGAGCAGCCCGGGCATAGATGGCTGCCGGTGGCGCAACCACTAGTATTACAGCCAAGGCTGCAAGCGTCGTCTTCCAAAGCGAAGAAGGTATGTTTCAGCCAGGATTGGCCAATTTGTTCGAACCGCTCGGTGTTATCTGCTCCGCCGCTCATTCGATACAGGTTCTGCGGAACGACTGGGTGGTCGTTGCTCGGCAAAGCAAGCCAATTAACGGGCTGGTCGCCATAATTACAAGATGTCGTTGCTACTCCGAGACCCACCTGAGTTCCGGCACTGCCGAGTTGCTCAACGTCTGGCAAATCTCCTACAACGACATCGGGACCGGATGTTCGTGTTGGCATTTCGCCCCGTGTCGCCCCGCCAAGTGGTGGCATCACGACGGATTTGGGTTCTCCACTAACAAGCTGTGTGACCTCGATCGGTTGCATAGCCGCGCCCATCGAAATCCTGCCCACGTTAGCTCCGGCGTCCCGTGGTCGCCCGAGCACCTTCGCGAACTCGTCCGAGATCAGAAGCCGCCCACCCTGGATGCTCAACAACTTCGCAGTAGCATCGTACTGGTATTGGTGTCCTTCCACGTTGAAAAAGGTGAGGCCGGTCCTGATGTCGCGCACAGCGAGATCGAAGGCCGCGCCGGGCGGAAGTTTCTCGAGGACGAGCTGCTTGAGAGATGCAGCCAGCGCGGCGGGGAGCAGGGGATTAGATCGCGTTTGGGGGACAAGCGCGATCGAACCCGGCTCGGGACCGCGCAACAGATCGTTAAACACGAGAATCGGAAAGAAGGAATTGGCCGCCGCAGCGAAGTGCAATGTGACTGGCCGTGCCACCAAAGAACCGCTTCCATTTAATCCGTTGAGGTCGAGTTGCATCGTGACGCTTCCGTTGTCCACAATCATCTTCTGAAGCGTCCCAGTCAGCCCCGTGGAAGTGTTTTGTTTCGGTGGGGCTGCGTAGGTTGCCGAGCTATTTGCGAAAAACAGAACTGACAGCAGGGCGAAACCGGTAAGTGGTATCTTTAACATTGTGCGAATCCTCCTCGTCATGGTGAGATGGCGGTACAGTGACAATTTTTCTCACGCGTTCGCGGCGCACGCAAAAAAAGATTTTTAACGATTCTTTTACCATGCCGGAGGCAACCTATTCAGGAGGGGACAGTTTACCCCTAATCACTGATCGCTTCGCACGTGGGGTGCAGGCTACCGACGAAGCGCGGGAGTTGGGCGAGCCCTAGGCGTTGGGAGAGGTCTTGGTGTTGGTGTCGTGTCGGACTCCGCGGGAGCTTTGATTTGAACGGAAATTGGGGAACCCGTCTTGAAAAACCCGATGTTGCCGATGCTGATCGCTGGTGGCGCGCTGGAATCAAAGCCGAAGTTATACAACGTGCCCCAGCGGATTGCGTTGGCATTTTGGTTCTGCGCAAAGGTTTCGCAATTCCAAGTCGCAGAATAAGAGGTTTGATTGAAGCTCCAGGGTGTGCTGCTATATCCAGCATCTCCCTGGGTACCGTCCTGCGCCCAGCCAGGATGCTGAGGCGGAGCGTGGAAAGCGATATTCGTCAGACTTGGCTGGAAAACTGGAAAGACAATTTCAAAAGATTGAATGGCACGGTCCAGGTTCATGTTAAACAAAGCGTACTCATAGTGCCATAGCCCGGCACTTGGCCCTGTTACCTTGTAACCGATGAAAAAGATCCCGTCGTTACCTGGATCGGGTTCAATCTGATTAACTGTGGCGCCCGTAGCTGTCCACGCTTCGATAGCCGGTTGCATTCGGACGGTAGAACTAACCGGCGTAAACGTGAAAAATGTAGGACCACCGCTGACTGAGAATTGACGATAGGAGAAGTTGTTAAACATGTTGCACTCCCCTGGATGCGACTGGCACCAGGAATATTCATGCGGGCTAATGTAGGCGGCTTCCCCAAAGTAGGTTGCACTCGGATTTCCTCCTGGCATGACGTCACTCGTCTCCACCAGGATCCGGTGCGAGACGCCGTTGTGAACGTGGCCGTTGTGGTTGTTTGCTGTATTACCTGACGGGAAAGATCCGGTGAATGGATTGATCCAAGCGCGCGAGCCGATGCTGTTCTGGTCGCCATTCAGACTCGACACGTACGGGTCGGAGCAGCCGGGGCACAAATGCGTGCCGGTTGCGCAGCCATTCGTGTTACAAGTGCCGCAGACGAACTCTTCGTACGCCAGAAACGTATGTTTCATCCATGACTGGCCAATCTGTTCGAAGCGCTCGTCGTTGGTCGCACCTCCGCTCATGCGATACAGGTTTTGCGGAACGACGGGATGGTCGTTGCTCGGCAACGCATACCAATCCACTGGCTGGTCGCCGTTGTTGCAAGAGTCTGTCCCTATTGCCAGGCCAACCTGAGTACCCTCGGGGGGATCAAATTGTGCCACGTCTT
>QHOX01000178.1 GCA_003219465.1 Verrucomicrobiota bacterium
CATTTTATCCCGGCGATTACGCTTACTATCTGGACAAATCAAAAGCCACATCGGCGCGAATCGCCCTGACCGCAGACCAAAACTTGCAAAATCGACAAACAAACCGTTCCACAACTTTGGCAGCGCGCGGTCCCGGATTGCGCGAACAGAAAGCGCAGAAGCGTTTGGAAGCGGACTCGCGTAATGCGGTTGCCAAGGCGCGGCGTGAAAAAGAAAAGCGCGTGCACGAACTCGAGACGAAAATCGCGGCATTGGAAGGACAACAGAAAGAACTAGCCGCGGCGCTGGAAGATCCGGCGACTTACACACCGGGCGGCCATGCCATTGCGATCAATCGCGATCTCTCCGCTTTGTCCCATGATCTTGCCCGCCTGACAGCGGAATGGGAAAGCGTCACCGCCACGGTGAGCGCTCCCTGACGACGAGAAAAAGTTGTTCTATGCGAATGGCGGGTATCGGGTTGGTCTTATTTTCTCTAGCGCGCGTTCATGGGCGGAGTTGTTGAATGCGGATTTTGAAACTCTCAAGAGCCGGCTGGTTGGTCCGCCTTTGCGCGAGGGCTACGACGCGACTAGCACGTGGAGCTTTACAGAAAGCGGTCAGTCGTACGACGCGACATTTGAAGCCGTCGCGCACGGTCATTCTATCCTGGAACGCAATTCAGGGTTTATCGCCGTTTATCATCCCGATGGTGTTCATTCCCTGCTGATCACGCTGTACACGCGCGACGGGAATCAACCGCGTTTGCGCGCGAAAGGATTTGGAGAGAATCCCAATTCGATCACATTCGTGTTTCAGGACATTACCAACTGGAAAAAAGGGACGGAACATATCAATGGTCTCGAGCTCTTTTTTAAAGATCGCGATCACCTGAGCGAAAAGTGGGAGACGCTGAATCCAGGCGGTACGAAAGCGCATTTCGAATTTGAACTGACTCGGAAAAGCGTAGAGAAAACTCGTAAATGAAAGCTGCGAAGGATTTGGAGACGGTCGCAATCAGGCGTGTGGCTCGACCTGTTGTTGCACGTGGTGCACCATCGCTACGGCAGCAATTAAGATGATGGCCGCAATGAACTGATGCGGGTGCAGGCTGGCATGGAAGAAGCCCCAGGTGATGCATACCGCAGCCAAGGTTTGCATCATTTCAAAGTAACCCGCCGTGGATGCGCGCGTGAGATGCAGCCCTTGAAAATAAATCAGGAGCGGAATCCCGCCTGAGATTGACGCAAGGAAAAACAGCAACACGATGGCCTTGATTGCATGCGCCTGAGCGGCGGCAGGCCAGAGCATCGCGCTGTTCAGTTTGCCGTAAGCCAAAAGAATGAACGTCATGCACGTGAGCCCTACGACAATGCGCAGGCTGGAAGCGAGTCGCAGTGACATCCCAACCATCACGCCGCGCCCAGCCACGGTGGAAAGTCCCCAAAACAACGCACAGATCAGCGCGTAGCCGGTGCCCACGTTCAAGCCTGCGCGCTCGAAAGAGATTCCGATCTGCGTTGGATTGGCAACAGAAACGAATACTCCCGCGACGATTGCGATCCCAGCGTACAGGAAAAATCGCCGTGCCAGCTGATCACCGAAAATCAGGAACGCGCCGATGGTTGAGATCACCGGCTGAATGTTCAGGATGACGTTTACCACCGTCGGGTTGCCATATTTCAACGCCAGCGTGAAAAAGATCGTGCCCACAGCGGAGCCGGCGAACCCCGAGAAAATCAGAAATCCCCATGTGCGCGCGCGCACTTTGGGGATCTCGTGCAGACGCGGAATCAAGATCGGCAGGAACATGACCAGAATGAAAATGTGCTCCCAGAAAACAATGACCTTGGCATCGAACAATTCATTGAGCGGGATACGCCATGCGCTTTCTGTCCCCCAAAGCGCTGCCCCGAGACCAACCAGCCATGGTCCGTAAGCTTTCACGCGGTGCCGAACGGCCTTTGCATCGAGTTCGGTGTAGCGTCGGCGTAGTGATGCGTCAACGCGATCAGTCGTTGATAAAAGCACTAGCGCGCGAAATAACTCCACGCGCAGTGTCCGCGGCGATAGGGCGTGCGCCGACGAGTCGGAGGCACGCCGCGGCACCTACGGGCGAGGCGCCGGAGTCGGACGAGGCCTCGGTGTTGGGGCAATTCTGGACGTTGGCGTCGGGCTGGGCGTTGAAGTAGGGGTCGGTGTCAACGTAGGCGTAGCGGTCGCTGTAGGAGTAGCAGTAGCAGTCGGCGTGGCTGTGGCCGTCACAGTTGCCGTTGCCGTCGCTGTCGGTGTGACCGTGGCGGTAGGTGTCGCTGTCGGTGTCGGTGACGAACTCGGTGCGCTGTAAACATCGAAGCTGTGGCTGCCGTAAATGTTGCCGTAATCGAGCACAAAATAACCATCAGCGAATGCGCCGGGGCTGTCGTAGGCAGTATTCAGATCTCCCCGCGAACCGTTGAATGCTCGCAGCAATTGCAGCGAGATCAGGTCGTAAGCGAACACCTGGCTCGTGCCGATGATCCAAAGAACATTGTTCGTCAATGCCGGCGTCACCCCATTTGCGAACGAACCGGGAATAAACCGAAGCGTTGTCCCGGTGGCAGGATCGAGCTCCCAGATCACGGTGTTCCCCGCGGAATAAACGTTGCCGGTTGGGCCGATGGCCACCGAGCCACCACCGCCAACGCCTTCGCCGGTGCGTTGCCACAACAACATAATGTGAGCATTATCAATGTAGTGGTAAGCCGAGAGCGTCGGAGTTGGGTCGTTATAATCTTCGAGCACGTACAACTGCTGGCGCGCTGCATCGTAGGCAACGGTGCTGCCTCCGCCGCCAGAAATCCCGCCCGACCAGAAGTGGTTCGCCGCGCCAGTCGCTTGATCAAAAGCGTAATATTGACCCGGCCCAGCGAGGACAATCGAACTGCCGACGACGGTCGGAATTGATTGACCGCCGAAGCTGCCAATTTGCGTCCAAAGCACCAATCCACTTACCGTCCCGAGGGAGACAGCGCTCACTTGTGAGCCATCAGCCACAAACGCGGTAACGTTTCCGCTGATTTGATCCTGGACAACGGTAGGCATCATCGAAGTGAACCCTTCTGGAATCGGCACTGTGTAGCGAAGCGTGCCTGTTATTGCATCCAGCACGTAGAGCGCTGAACTGGAAATAGTAGACCCGACAAACGTAACAAACCCGCCACCAACGCCTGGCTGCGACGGGAATACAAATTCGCCAGTATAACTCCAGTTAATTGTCCCAGTCGAAAGGTCGAACGAGCTAACCGTCGTGTGCGATCCACCGATCCCCTGCTGGTTTTGCATGGCGTAAATATTATTTCCAACGATGACCGGCGTGGAATATCCAGTGGGCGACGAGGGCGCTGTCCACGTCAGCGAAAGCGCCTGCGGGTTAACGAACCCGCTCGAATCGCCCGTGTGCCAAACATCATGCTGATAGTATGGCCAATCGTCCGCTACGACCGATCGCGCGAACAGGATTGCCGCAGCAGCACCGATTACCTGAATCCGAACCAGTCCGCGCATACCGGGCGAGGTGTAACGGTTTCGGTCCGATTTTGTCAACACATTCACCGCGATCTTCAAGTCCTTACGGGCTTTCTTTTGTCGCGCGCGCGCAAGAGAGAAATGGGCAGACTGTTTGATTCGCGCTTGTGTTCGTGACGCTTGGATCACATTGCCAGCTTCATCGTAAACGCGGATCACGGCGTGATGTGAGCGGCTGAAACTTCGCATAACCGACGGCTCATTCGGCTCGGTGTACGACGGCCTGCCGAATGGCAGCACATCAAAATAAGATCAACGCCGCGTTTGCCTTTGGGCGGGCAGTCCTCTGCACGCCGCGGCGCTAATCTCGAACGGCGCGCACAGGAGTGACGCGCCCTACTGTTCTTTACGACTCAGCTTAGAAGAGCCAAAGAAGTATTGACGCCACAACGAATGGTATGGTAATTGCAGTCTCCATACTATGCGTTGCCCCAAATGCGGGTCGCGTGACGATAAGGTCATCGATTCCCGTCAATCGCGCGATGGTTCAAGCATCCGTCGTCGACGGCAGTGTCTGAAGTGCAAATACCGCTACACGACCTATGAGGAAGTCGAACGCTCGGACCTGCGCGTGATAAAACGCAACAGAGAACATGAGCCCTTCGATCGGCGCAAACTTGCTGCCAGTATCGCCAAAGCTTTTGAAAAGCGTTCCGCCAGTCTCCTTACGTTGGAGGACATGGTGGACGAAATTGTGCACGAGCTGGAAACCGGCGGACGCGAGGTTCCGTCGTCGGTGATCGGCGCAATGGTGCTGGAAAAACTTCGCGCGATCGACGAGGTCGCCTATTTGCGTTACGCGTCAGTTTACCAGCGCTTCCAGGATGTCGATCAATTTGTCGATGCCATTCACACGCTGGGACGTCGAATAAAACCAAATGTGCTTCAGCGGGAATTGTTTCCGCCTGAGACAACGCAGAAGCGCTCCAACGCCGGCAGTCGTTCGCGCGAGCCCGCAGGTAAAAATCATGGTGGCGTTTAAAGAAGAATTTCCATATCTCCGCACAACCTCGGGGCAACTTTTCGAGTTCAACCGCGATTGGCTGCACGCGGCGATCACGCGTGCTGCCGACCAGGCAGGTTATCCCGGCTGGTGGCTCACCGAACACGTGACAGAAAGCATCGCTTTTTATCTGCATTTGCGAAATGACGAGAATGTTGTCGCCTTCAACCAGTTGTCACAGACGGTGCGCGACGTGTTGGAGGCGATCGGCTACAAGGAGATTTGCCGGCACTTTACGCCTGCACCGCCGCCGATTTCCATTTCGTTATTGGATATTGCTCATTGTGCCGGCGCGGGCTACGAGCTCGCGTTTTTCGGTCTGTTGGAGAAGCGAATCGACGCGTTGATCGAAACCGGCGCTGACAACCTTCGGCTTTCGTCGCTGCAACTTTGTGTGAAACATCTCCGCGGCACCAAAACATGGACGCGAGCCTGCGATGCGTTACGGGAGGAGATTGTCTGTTTTGTCCGCGAAAAACTGGCCTTCGCCACCGATCGAGCGCGGCTTGATTGTTCATTGCGCTAATGAAACGCTACGGCCCATGACCATTTTCGAAAAAATCATCGCGCGCCAAATTCCGGCCAAAATCATTTGGGAAGATGACGATGCGATTGCGTTTCACGATGTGGATCCACAAGCGCCAGTGCATGTGCTGATTGTGCCGAAAAAAGTTGTGCCGCACCTTACCGATGCGACCGATGATGATCGCGCGTTGCTGGGCAAATTGCTTCTGGTCGCGCGCGACTTGGCCAAGGAGTTGGCATTATCCAGTGGCTACCGAGTGGTGATCAACTGCGGACCTGACGCGGGCGAAAGCGTGCCGCATCTGCACGTGCACTTGCTCGGGAAACGCGCGCTGGCGTGGCCACCCGGATAAACTGTAGAGTGCGCTGTCCTCAGCGCATTGACGATAAGTACCAAAAATCCGCTGGGACAGCGGACACTACAACACTTCGGATCCGGCTACCCACGCACAAGGGCCCAGTCGATTCCGATGATGCGCTTATCCGCAAAGGGCTTTAGCGATTTCGGGAAAATCAAATACCTCGCATCCTTTGATTCCTTGAAATTTGCAATTCCGAAATCGGTTCCGCTTTCGCTTTTCAAGATTGTCATCACACGGTTTTTCTTAATTTGCGCCTGGAGATGCCGATCCGCGGAGGGCTTCTGCCAAAGTGTGTAAACCTGCGGGTTACCGGAGTTTTCAACCACGATCGAGAAGCGTGCTGTTTTGGTTTTAAGAACCTTCATCGTGAATCGCTCGAATCGGCGCGCACGGAGTGACGCGCCCTACCGAACGCAAAAAGTCCGCCAGAGAACTACGGCAAGGAGGATCATACTACCGTTGCTGCATTCCTGCCCTGGCGGGGTTTGTAAGTCCCCGATCCATAGCCCCTGACGGAGGAGAAACATGGTTGCGGGACCAGAATTCTGCAACCGCTGAATGACGAAACACGAATACGCGCTTTCGTCTGTGATAGTTCGTCATTGGTCAGTTGTCATTCCTTTGTCATTCGTCATTCGTCATTCGTCATTCGTCATTTGACGCGTTGACACCCTCGCGTCCGTCTGTTTCGATGCGGCAGTGAAATGCTTCGCGATTTTTGTTCTCCTGGTTCAGTGCTCCTGCACAACTCTTGTTAACCACCGCGATCTCTACAGTCCAAAGCCGGCGCCTGATTCGTTGGAAGCGGCCCGGCGGTGGTACGGCGTCAGGACGACCACGACCACAACGATCCGAACGACACGAGCAGCAGGCGAAATGCTACCGCCACCGGAATTTCGGTACTAGAGGTAGGGACGCCGCGCTGCGGCGTCAAGACGGCGCAGCGCGCCTCCCTAACTTTTAACCGAAAGGCAGATTAGCCTTTACTCGTGCCACATCCGTCTCGTCCACGCGCGCTGCTTTGCCCAGCCGGCGCCTGCGTTTTGCGTTTTTTACGGACAGCAGATGGCGCCGCGAGGAACGCGACCTCAAAACCTTCCCTCGTGCGGTGATTTTGAAGCGTTTCGCCACCGATTTGCGCGTTTTGCTGCGTGCAATGGGCTTCGGCATAAGGCGAGGAAGTTAATTCGGGCAGGCGCAATGACAAACGGTTTGTTGTAGGGCGTCTGTGTCAGACCCGAATGCTTTCGGGTTTCACAGAATGAAGCCGGCGGGAGCCGAACGACATAGACGGGAAGCCCGGCAGGGTGAGCCATCTGGCGCGAGCGAATCAAACGCCCTACAGTTTCGCAATGGCAAAGGCGCTCAAAGATAAGCCGCAGGTCATCATCGTCGGTGCAGGCTTTGGCGGGCTTGAGGCAGCGAAGAAGCTTGCCTGTAAAGATGTGCGCCTGACGGTGATCGACCGCACGAATTATCACCTCTTTCAGCCTCTACTATATCAGGTGGCAACAGCGGCGCTCTCGCCCGCCGACATTGCAGCCCCGGTGCGCGCAATCCTGAGCAAATGCGAAAATGTCGAAGTCATCCTCGCCGAGGTGGAATCGGTAAATGTCGAAGCGAGAAAGGTAAAAACAAACGACATGGAATTTGATTACGACTATCTCATCCTCGCCACCGGCGCCCGGCATTCCTACTTTGGGCATGACGAGTGGGAAAAACTCGCGCCCGGACTGAAAAGCCTTGAAGACGCCGTTGAGCTTCGCCGACGGATTCTTTTGGCCTTCGAATTTGCCGAAAAAACACCAGACGAAGCGGACCGCCAAGCGGCGATGAATTTTGTCGTCATCGGCGGTGGACCAACTGGCGTTGAAATGGCCGGTGCGATCGCTGAAATCTCCCGCTACACACTGGCGAAGGACTTTCGCCATATCGACCCATCCAAAGCTCGCGTGATTCTCATCGAAGGCACCTCGCGCCTGCTGTCTGCATATCCCGCGGATTTGTCCGAGAGCGCGCGAAAGCAATTGGTCGAGCTGGGCGTGGAAGTGCGCACGGACGCACGAGTAACGGACATTACAGAATCCGGCGTGCAATTGGACGGCGAATTTATCCCGTGCCGAGTGAAGATTTGGGCGGCCGGCAACAATGCGTCGTTCGTCGGGAAAACGCTTATCGCACCGGTTGATCGTGTTGGACGCGTTATTGTGAACGACGACCTCACTATTCCCGGACATCCGGAAGTCCAAATAATTGGCGACCTAGCAAATTTTTCGCATCAAACTGGAGAACCGTTGCCGGGAGTCTCTCCCGTGGCAATGCAACAGGGGCGCCACGCAGCTCGCAACATTTTGCGAATGGTCCACGGCGAAAAGCCACAGCCGTTTCGCTATTTCGACAAGGGAAGCATGGCCACCATTGGACGGAATAAAGCAGTTGCGGATTTAAAGTTTTTCCATCTCAGCGGTTTTCCCGCGTGGCTGGCGTGGTTGTTCGTGCACATCATTTTCCTAGTAGGCTTCCGTAACCGCTTGCTGGTGCTCATTCAATGGGCATGGGCGTATTTGAGCTTCGACAAGGGCGCACGATTGATCACGCGCAACTTCCAATCGGAACACAGGCCGCCAGCCTAGTGTTGCCAAGAGAGAATTATCAGCAACGCTGCGCAACGCGATTTTTATTCCAGCCCCAGCGCTCTGAATGTCGCATCGACGTGTTTGAAATGGGTGTCGAGCGAGCAGGGCCGATCAATTTCTTCTGGCGAGAGGCGCGCAGCGATTTCGGGTTCGCGCTTCGCATTTTCGGTAAATGTCCCCTCGCCTTTCCACGTTTTCATCGCGGCGCGCTGCACCGCTTCATACGCGGCCTTGCGCTCCGCGCCTGCTCGTGTGAGGGCGAGCAAGATGGATTGGCTGAAATACAGACCTTTCGTTAGCGCAAGGTTTTCCGCCATGCGCTCCGGATAAACCTGCAATTTTTCAACGACGTCGCGCAATTTCACGAGCATGTAATCGAGCAGAATGCATGAATCCGGCAGAATGATGCGCTCGGCACTCGAGTGGCTGATGTCGCGCTCGTGCCAGAGCGCCACGTTCTCCAGCGCTACGACGGCGTTC
>QHOX01000172.1 GCA_003219465.1 Verrucomicrobiota bacterium
CGTTGAAGTCCAGTCCCGTCGCAGTACATTTGCTTTCCGGGGCGCCGGCCAGGCTGCGAGCCCCTCGAACTGTGCGAGCCAACTTATCCTGTTGCAATTTACGCGAGCGAATCCCGCGCAACCATTGTTCCAGCATAACGAGACTGAACAAAAGCTTGTGGTTATCTTGTCGGCCTGAGCGGTGAGTTTCCAAGAGTCTTCGGACCGGCTCGGGTTTGAGTAGTTCGAACATCAATGAAGCCTTATCCAGGAGCAGTTCGGAAAGTTTGCCGTTGAACGACGAATGGAACCAGTCATCAACGACGTTCACAGCGAAACCGCGTTTCTTGCGTTTCAGAATACGCGGCGGCAGGTAACTCCGACAAACCCCGCGGTGCAACCATTTGCGTGTACCATTGCGAACTTTCAGATTCGCACCGAGTCTTTGAACGTATTCGACCACCGTGCGATCAAGGTACGGCACCCGGACTTCCAGACTGTGCGCCATGGACAGCTTGTCCGCATACATGAGCAGTTCATCGGGCAACGACGAGCGGATCTCGAGAAGCTGAAAACCGCCGAGCTCATCGGTATGCTCCATTTGCGGTCGCAGCGCGTCCCAGTACTCTAGCAATTCATGGCCGTCTCTCTCGGGAAGAATATCCTCACAGAAAAGTCCGTCTATCATCTCGGTTGGCGCCAAAGAGAAAACGTCTTGATAACGCTTTAAACGATCCCCGGCGCTCAGTGAACGGACACCGCGCTTTAACATCTCATTTCGCGGCAGCCCATTAACGGCGAAGCCAATCATCGAACGCAGACCACCAGGCAAGCCACGCCACAAGTTGCCATAATGAACGCCCAGGTGCCGCTTATAACCGCCGAACAATTCATCTGGGCCCTGGCCGATGAGCGCAACTTTGACATCCTGGCGGGCCCGTTGCGAAACAAAATACATCGGAACAATGGAAGAAGCTGTGATTGGTTCCTCCAAGCATTCTACGATACCTGCGAGAGACTTTTCGAATTCGCTTCGGTCGAGCTTCACCGTGATGTGACGAGCTCCCAGGGCAGCCGCCGTCTCCGCTGCATCGAGTAGCTCATCATCGCGATATGATTCACCGTACCCAATGGTATAGGCAGGCCAGGGGCCACCGTATTCGTTCATTAACGCCAGAAGCAAGCCGGAGTCGAGCCCGCCGCTGAGCAGTATCCCAACCGGGACGTCGCTCAGCAGATGGCGTTGGACTGACCCTTTGTAGAGGTGAAGAAGCTGTTCGACTGCTTCTTCGTCCTTTTTCGGAGTGGCGAACGGTGTAGGAATAAAGTTATACCAGCGCTCTTCCCGGCATTTGCCCTTTTCGGCTACAAGAAGAGTGCCTGGCGCTAGCTTGCGTACGGCTTGAAAGATTGTATATGGCGACGGAGTGTATCGGAATCGCAGGAAAAGGTTGACTGCGGCGGGATCCACCTGTGGGGCAGCATCATTAGCCGCTAGCACCGCGCGAATTTCCGAGCCGAACGTAAGCTGTCCATGAGCGAGCCGGTAATAGACCAGCTTAATACCCATCGCGTCACGCGCCACGACCAGGCGCTCGTTAGGAATATCCCAGATGGCGAGGCCAAACATTCCATTGAGATGATTGAAGACATCAGTGCCCCACTCTTTGTAGCCGTGAATGATCACCTCGGTATCTGAGCGGGTCCGAAAACGATGTCCCAGTCCTTCAAGTTCAGCGCGCAGTTCCTTGTAGTTGTAAATCTCGCCGTTGAAGATTACCCACACAGTTTCTTCAGCGTCCGACATCGGCTGATGGCCGCCTGCGAGGTCGATGATAGATAGCCGCCGGAAGCCCAATCCAACCGGGCCGGCAATGAAGAAGCCCTCATCGTCGGGTCCGCGATGTGCGATGGAACGCGCCATGCGTACGATCGTCTCGCGCTCGACTGGTTCGCGTCGCTCGAAATTAAATTGGCCTGCAATGCCGCACATTCTGCTATAAGAGGTTAGGAGTTGAACGTTGAGAGTTGATGGACAGCAGCCCTTCGCGCGTGAGACTCCACACTTGTCGCTTTACGCAGTTCGCGCAGATACAAGGCAAGGCTTCGAAACATCTGCGACTGTCCCCAACGATGCATAGGAACATTGTCCCAACCCAGGTATAGCCTCCGGGAGCGAAATGATCCGTCGCGCTTGACCCATACTTCCAAAACATGCGCGACGACCTTCTCTAATGTCGTATCCAACGCGGGAAAGCGGTCGCGCAAGAGCAGGCATAGATTAACGCACTCGGCGCAATCGTAGAGTTCGCGCTTGTAAACTGTCAGGCGAGGAGCCCGTGAGAACGGCTTGGGCAGACCGTTCGCATCGAAGAGGTTGTTCAAGTAGTAACTCACTCCTTTGCGCAGTGCATCGAGCGTTGCCGTGTGCCCAGTCAGAGCGTGTATCTTCGCCAGCGCTTTCATAACGAAGCAGGTGTGATAATGATCGACGAAATCGCGCACCCCATCGACGGCATAGAACCAGGAGCCGTCGGGATTCTGATTTTGCAGGACAAAGTTCAGGTTCCGCTCGGCAGTCAACCAGTACTCTTCCTTTAAGAAAACTTGTGACGCGCTTGTGAGCAGAAAAGAGCGATAAGCTGCGGCATTGATAATTCCGCCTGTGTCAAATGGTGTATAGGAACAACTGCTGGCATTTCCCGAGATCGGAAAATCCTTGATGTCCTTGAAGGCATGACGCGCGATCGACTGGAGGATTTGCTTGTATTCGCCCGCTTGCGTTGAGAGTTGAGAGTTGAAAGTTGAGAGTTCAAAATCCTGCTCGAGGATTTGGCACACTTGGAGAAAGGCCTCGTACGCATAAGGAGTCGAGGTAATCAACGGAGTCTGGTTTTTGATGGTGCCATTACGAGTGACCCAATCGTAGGGATAACCCCAGCAATATTCTGCGAATCCTGGCGACCGGCTTTTCTTTAGTTCTTGAAGGAAGTGGATGGCCCTTCTCAAATGAGTCTCGTCGTTTGTGACTTCAAAGAGGAAAGCGAAACCCATAGCGTAGTGGGCGTCGGCGATGGGAAATCTGGTCGGGTGATGGAAAAACCGTCTCGCGGACGGCAGGAAGGCCTCGAAGGCAATCATTGGAGCTACCGCGACTGTGCCAACAAGCTCATGGCGGTAGTAAAGCGCTTTAGCCCGTCGTCCAATCGGGCCGGCAAAAAAGCTCTGATGGTCCCACGACGTTTCACCGTACGCGTCCAGCCAGGCGATGAAGCGTTTGACTACACCCGCCACATCATCCGTGCTGTTCTTATTGATAGGACTGATGACTGGAGACGGATGACTGATAATGCTATCCATACACATCAGCGCGTCAGCTTCGTTCCGTCAGCAACGAAAAGTTGTCGACCTTTTTGAATCTCAGAAGACTGCGGAGAATTGTCTTCAATTTCTTCATTTGTTCCCGACGATGAAACCGCATTAATTCTCCCGAAACTGGCCGTTTGATTTGCCGCATGGCAGCCCAGCAATAACCGGACAGCAACCCTAAGCCGTCAATCGGTTGCTTTGTCATTCGATAAATCACCCGAAATAACTCCCAGACGGGCGAACCGCCCAGATAGTAATCCTTTTCGCCGTAAGAGAAGCTTGCCGCTACGCTGCTCCTCTCTGCTGTCCCGAGCGTCCGGTAGTGGTGAAAGCGCTTTTCAGGGAAGGATCGCGTCCTCCATCCTTTCATCCGCGCTGTTGTAACCGCAATCCAGTCGACTCCTCCGGCTGGATTTGGGGTGTAACCGCCTATTTGCTCAAAACAACGGCGCCGGAAAAGCTGGCATCCGCCCGCAACATGATTCTCACCTTCAAAGCTGTCTCTGGCCGAATCATAACCACCATCCTCGGTAAACGGAGTGCCAGCGACACCGAGCTTGGGATCCTCGGAGAATCTCTGCATCAGAAACTCGAGGTAGTCCGGCTCAAACGAAAGATCGCCGTCCAAATTCCCGATTACGTCAAAGTCAACCGACCGGATACGCTCCAACCCGGCGTTAAAAGCACGCACCTTGCCGGCAAAGTTTCGGTAAAGATGTTGTGGGCGCCGCACCAATTCGATCCAAGGTGAACGAATCGCATAGTGCTCGACAGTTTCTGCCGTCTTATCTGTTGAACCATCGTCAACAATGACCCACCGCAAGGGTGGCGCGGTCTGACGGATCATTGACTCAAGCGTTTTTTCAATAAACGCCGACTCATTCCTTGCCGGGGTGATCAGAACGTACCTCATTATGCTCAGGTGAAGCAATTAGGTGTTGGGCTTGAATGGTCTAAATAGTCTCCCAAGGAAACCGTGGCTCTTTATGGCTACTCTCGCCTTTTCGGGAAGCAACAATCTGGCGGCTCGATAAACCCTGCCGTACAATCTCTCGATTTTGTGAGCGTTGAACTCTTCAGGCACATTGGTCGCAGGATATTCTTCCATCAGTGGAGAGTTGATTACGCGCTGGCGCCTTCCTTTGATCGCCACGAGTGTAATGCGGTCTATGGGTTTATCGCACTCCGGCGGTATATGGCACTCATACACCGAGGTAAATCCCACGCGGCTGAGAAGGCAATATAATGACGTCCGGCTGAGATGAAAGCTTTTTACGTTGTCCAACGATGCCCAGTAGCGCGCGATTTTCGTCTGCAGTGTATCCGTGGCTCTATGCCCTTCACTGATGCTGTTCCCCCAGTACCTTGTTCCATTGAAGAGGTAGGATGAAGTGGGGCCGGGCGCTATCCTCGTATCTATCACTGCAATGTCGTCGCATACCTCGGCTATGCGCTCGACAAACGTGAACACATCGGGCACATCCAAGTGGTACAAGATGCCGAGACACAAAACCACATCGAAGGAGCCGTACTTCTGCTTGCTCAGGTTCCGCACGTCATCTTTAACAAAATTAACATTGCTTAATGAGAGGACCTCTTTGGCGAATAGGGCTTTCTGGATGTGAACCTCTCGACCTTCTATGCCCAGGGCGTTCGCACCATGACGTGCGAATTCTATCGCATACTGACCCTCATGGCAGGCGAGATCGACAAGGCGAATGGCTTCGAGCGGCTTCGTGGCGATGTCAGAAACGATCTGTAAGATACGGCGCACCTTAATTTCGTCGCCCTGGATATGTTCACCAATTGTGTAAGAATGATCCCCCAAATGGATGTTCGAAGCCGTCCAAGGCCCAAACTTATCGATGATTACTTGTTTGCGATCTTTCAGTGATTCAAGGGTCATAATGCTACTTGGGTACGTGGTTTTCTCTTTAGAGGCTTTCACTTCGGGGACTGCAGTAGAAGAAAGTCTCACGCCTCGGCGTTCAGGTAGATCAGCTCCTCTCGTACAGCCGGCGCTATCACCTCCTTAGCACGCTCGGCGTAAACTTGAGCGAAGATTTCGTCCATGATTCTTGCGGTTAAGATGATTTCGCGGTACGGAATAGGCGGCGGGTCTGCTTTACGAATGCTGTTGTAGAAGCGCTCGATTAGCTCTTTCATTCCGAAATCTTGATAGAGCCGGCGGCGGAGGAGGTTAGTTATGTTGAGCCTTGCGTTTCTGAAATATTCCCGGGCGGCCTTCAATGGCGGGATGAAATACGTTAGATAACTTTTGTACGAGCGAGTTCCGCTTCGAACCAGCGTCCCGGTAATTATATCAGCACTCAGTGTGCCTGACGGACCATAGAGGCGCAATTGATTAAGGCCTTTAATTTGGGTCGAAAAACAAAACAATGCGGTGGTGCCACTCTTGTCCCGGATCATGACCCGCAGCTCATCCAGGACGTCTTGAACTCCGAGGCTTCGGAGTTGTTCGCTTTGATCCGCTGTGGCAACAATCTCCGCTAGGTCATTGTCAAGGAATTCCGCCAGTTTAGCGATTCCGTGGCTGATGATATTGTGAAACAATTGGCCCGGTAGCTGGCGCACCCAGTGATCGCGATTTCCCAACATTGGCCCGACGTACGTTGTGTCTCCCAGGTCGTACGACCAATAACTTTCAAGGTGAACCGGGCGCCCGCCAAGAAAGCCCTCCCTGACCAGGCAGCGCATTTCGAGCATTTCCAGCGTAAATAGATAATTATGGCCCACGGTTATTTTCAGACCCCGATCCTTAGCAAGCTCGATCAACGACTCTGCCTGGCTGACCGTAACAGTGAATGGTTTTTCAAGGTAAACGTGGCTGCCGGACTCGAGGCATTGCTTGGCCAGCGGATAATGGCTTTGCGGTGGCGTCGTGATATGAACGACGTCTGGCGACGCCGCCTTCAACATCTCCTGGGCGTCAGAGAAAACGCCGGCAATGTGGAAGCGCTCGGCAAGCTGCCGAGCCATGAGCGGTTCCTGATCGCAAACTGCGACGATGCTGCAACCCGGTATTCGCCGTATGGCGTGTACATGCTGATCAGCAACCTTGCCGCAACCGATTAGCGCGACCCGCAGGGTGCGCGAGGTTGATGGTTGAGTGCTAATGGTTGAGAGCCTTGACTAGTTGAGCGGTCCAGGACGGAGGACTGAGGGCCGATGACAGAAAGTCAGAGGTCGCTTTAACGCGTGATCATTTTAACTATCACATCCGCGATATCCGCCGTTCGATTCGAATTGTTCGAGGAATCGTTCCATCGCCTGCTTCATGGGCACGCGCGGTTTCCAACCTACGCGCTCTTTCAGTTTTTGGTTGGAATAGCGTTGGCTTTTCCATTCCGCAGAGCAGCGGCGCCGGTTAAACACAGGCGGCAGTTGCCCTTTGGACCAGGTCGAATATTTCTCCCAAAGAAAGCACGCTCCGTATGCAAGCGAATACGGCACCCGGGCTGAGCGAAAAACCATGGCCTTTTTGCATGCCCTGAGAAAGTCCCTACCAGCCAGGATTTCGTCGTCGACAATGTTAAAAACTTCACCATCGATTCCCGGCTTTAAGCCAGCCCGCACAATCGCCTCCGCACAGTTGTCAACATAGGTCAGCGGCAAAAGATTTGAGCCGTTGACCTGGATAAAAAATCCAAACGTGTTAATCCCTGCGCGACCGCTTAGCTCTCGCTTGCCTGGCCCGAAAACATATCCGGGCCTAAGAATGACATAACGCAAGTCGTATCGACTGCCATATTCCCTAACCATTTCCTCCTGTTTGAGCTTCCCGAAACCGTAGGCGTCAAAGCGCTCCTGAGGGGCGTCTTCCAAAGGACAAGTTTCATCAAGAGTAGCGCCGCGCTTCAGGCTTAAGGGCGAATAGACCGCAAACGAACTAACATTCACAAAGCGCCTGGGCCGCCCATACTCGAGAAAAGCATCCAGCAGGTTGCGAGTAGCCAGTGCTGAATTCATGAATGCTGCAGCGAAAGACTTATCGAACCCAGCAGCAAGATGGTAAATAATCGAAACACCCTCAGCCGCCTTCGCACAGTCCTCCAGTGAAAGAAGGTCGCCTCTAACTAGCTCAATGTCTTTGCTGGCATCGAACTGCCTGAGCGCATTCTCAAGCCGACCAAGCTGGCTGGAGGGCCGCACAAAACAACGGATATTATTAAAGCCATATCCCAGAAGCGTCTCGACAATTCTCGTGCCGATAAAGCCGCTACTTCCGGTGACCAGGATCGGCTCATCCCGCGATACGATGCATTCCGAATTGACTGCCGGATTGGAAGGATGGTGTTCAGTCATTTCAGTCGGAGAGGTTTTCCTGGGCTTCAGGCGTTTCGTTCGTCTGGCTTGTTTTGACCTTCTTTGCCAGATTTTTGGTCACCTCTTTGCTCTTCTTTTGCTTTGTTCCCCGTTGTTTGCGCGGAGTGTTCTGCGTCATCGCCGTGGATGTGGGTAAGGACTTGGTTAGCGGGTGTGGGTAGGTGTACGGTCCGGTGTAATTAACGCCATTTACCGAGTCCGCGTAGCTTGTAAGAACTGCACCTGGCGTGCTCTCTGGAGGAAAACCGTGCCTTAAATTGAAAAAATCGCGGCCTGAGACTTCGGTGGGAATCCCACCGTTACTAAATCCGAGGCTGTGACCAGTTGGCGCGTGAACGTTGTTCCACGAGTAGCACGGCTCAAGCTGTTCATTAGGCCACTGGTGCGGACAGGGCGTAGCGCACGTGGCAGCGCCCTTGCCACGCGCTGGTTGATCCAAGGCGATTAAGACACGATAAATTCGATAGGTGTCACCAGAATTGAACACCAGTGGCGCACCGCGATCACCGCTGCCGTAATAATTGTAGGTGATGGTGGTGGCTGTGTTGGAAATGATGTAAGAACCGTGGAGATACGCTGCCGAAGAAGGATTGGTGTTCATCACGCTGTATCCCGCCCACTGATTCACTGTCCAACGCTTGCTTGAATCCTGCAGTAGACCGCCAGCATGACTGGTCGATATAGTCCCGCTCTCATAAAGACCATGTGAATCGTTGGAATCCCACGGATTGTTTCCAGTTGCTAAACCGAAATAGCTTAGATCATCGCCAATAGCACCGATCATGCGGTAATCATCCATGACTGAGAGATAATCGCTGCCGTTCTCTGTGCCAAGAAAAGTGTTATCGTGCCAGATAGCAGAACCACTACGCAGTTGCGACCCGCTGTGGCTCATTGTCCAGTTAAAGGTATTGTCGTAGGATTCATACACACGGCAGCCACGCTGGACTCCGCCCTCGGTGCCATGTGAGTTCGGCGAAGCGTTCTGGAAATAGTTGTGGCGCACGACGTAACGACTTCCAACCTTGGCGTCAATGTTGCCGCTGGTTTGCACCGTGCCTGAGCCACGGATGGTATTGTCCTCAATGAACCAGAACTTTTCCGTGCCGTAGTAAGGAAAATCGGCCCAAGACCCGTTCCCGTTACTATTATCCCCCCAGGTATCGTGCCACACCAGAAACGACAGAGCCGCAGCCAAACAATCAAACACGTTGTGATCCGCCACGCCATAAATCCAGCCGAGCGCCCAGACATAGTAGCCTTGGTAAAGCGATGAAAAATGACAATTATCAATTCGGATAGCCGTGTTTGGGGTTGCGCCGCCGCTTTGCACTTGCACCGCCCAAGGCCCATACGTGCCACGCGCCCCGGCGGCAAACGTGATCCCGGTTAGCCTGAACGCCTGGTTCGGCGCAAGCGTTGCCTTGATGATACCAGCGCTAGAACCGCTGACCTGCGGGTTATTGTCGAGGATAACCGTAGCATCGTTCACGACCGGGGTAGCCGTGCCCGCGCCGGTGATTGTGGTCTGGCCTTGTATCGTCACGCCTTTGGTAACGTCCAACTTGGCGGTCCAACTCGCCCTTCCAGCCGGAACGGCTACTGTGTCACCTTCGTGCGCTGAAGCAATCGCGGACTTAACATCTGGGAGCGCCGCGCTTCTTGCCTGAATAATGGCTCCATCCCCCTGGCCGGGGGCAGCAGCCAACAATGCCGCGATAACCGCCGTGAGCTGCACTAAAGGATGGCGCATTCGTGCGGCCTTCTCATGTAACAAGTCAGCATCGCCGGCGGAATTAAGTTGCGACGAACATGGGGTTGCCAGGCGCGATCTCATTCCGGCAAATAGGTTAATTCCCTTGCATCTTCTAAGTCGGCCGTGTCGGCGGATTGCAACACTGGTTCGCCTTCGGAAACTGGATACTCCAAAGCAATAATGAAAAAGACAAACCAGATCAGACTAAGGCCTTTGAACGCAGACTCAGTCCAGTTACACAGTAGTACAGCAACAAGAAGGCCCATCCGAAAGCGGCCGAATTGGAAATTCGTCAAGAGTCCGAGATGTATTTTGCGGAAGGTTGCGATGATCCACCCTGCTAACATGAACAAGCCTATCAGACCCAGATTCAAATAGATCTCAAGATATCCGTTGTGCGCCTCATCGGGATGCCACCAGTGCGTTTCCCACAACGTTTTGAGCCGGTCTCCCATCCAAAAACTCTCAAAACCGACGCCAAAGACTGGATTGGTATCCATCGCTAATAACTCACCCCAGAGCTGGCTTCTGCCTGTCATCGTGGACTCATGACCGCTGAGGTCCACCACGCGTCCAGAAATTCCGAACGTGAGTTCCGCTGCCACTAACGCGATGATGGCGAGTAGCGCATACGTGCCGACTAACCTTTTGTTCACAGACCCCAAACCAAGCAGCATCATCACCAGTATTCCGGTCAGCAAGGACAAAAAAGACGTTGCACTGTGCGCTTGCCAAAGAAGCCAGGAAATCATCACCAGGAAAACCACATCCAAACGAAGCTCATCGCGCCGAGCCCTGCTTTTTGCCGCTGGATAGGTTTGCAGGAAATTCCAGACAAAGAAGAACCCCAAAACCAGGCAATCGCGACCGAGTCCATTTTTACCTTGGGTAATGCCATTATTCGCAGGGAGACCGGTCCATTGGTCGAATTCCCGTCCCCATTCAGGATAGTATTTAATGAACAAAATGGAGAAAGGAACTAGCACATAGGCACTTCTTTTCATCAATCTTGCCAGCGCTTCTGCCGGGTCTGGTTCGGTGAACAGAACGAGTGCCATAACGGGATGACCGAGTACCTTGATCCAATGCTTGAAAGCGACAAAGGGATAGTCCGACCAAGTTATAGCAATAAGGCAGTAGAGAAGAAATGCCACGAGCCATCCATTATTGCGGAGGACCTCTGAGAGATTGACCTGCCTTTTACTAAGAACGTAAAGACCGGCTATGATCAGCGCGGAGTAGACCCCGGCGTCGAGCGGAGTTCCTTCCTCTGTTGAACCGAGAGTTTTGAAACCTAACACCTCGAGCCACTGGGCCGCAGACCTCGACCCCATTAGCAGCACCCAAACAACCGGCAGCCAAAGTGCACCAGTTACATTGGGCCGTTCCCGGAAGTCCCGCCGGAAGAGGAAGACAACGAACACCATCGTGGCCAGCAACGCCACTGACGGCGATAAGCCAATAACGCTTGCGATCCTCGGTTCAATGAAGCTCATAACAGAGAGGGAATTAAGGCCTTTCTATCCACGGCTAGGTTCGCTCTGTGCCTATGAGAAAGTTACCGATCAGGCGATTTGAGTCAGACCAATGCGTAGCTGCCGATCTCGAGGCGCGCCAGGATCGCCTGGAATTGGTCGCTCATGAGATAGTCCGATTCGATCTGAAGGATCGGATGCGTCATCACTTCGACATTGCTGGACTTCGCCAAGGCCAGCACTCGATCCATCTTTTTCTGTTGAATAGTCTGCGTTAGATCAAAGAAATAATCCGGAAGACGGTATCTGCGTTGCAGCCGACGATCGATCAAAGCTCGGTACGCCCGGTTTATGCGACCCTTTTCGTCAGGCCAGAAGGAAAAATTTCGGCGTATTCTCATTCCGGATTGAATGAGGTTGCTAAAAAGCAGGTTTGCGCACAGATGCATGTGATGATGCCCGTCAATGTGTGAGGGCGTTTTCCCAAACAAACGCTCGAATTCTGTTGCTTGTGCGCTGTAGGAATAAGCAAATTCCCTTCGCAACCACGGGTTGTAGACGATCTGCGCGTACTTGTTTCGCCTCAGAAAGCTGATGATTCGGTCCTGGCAATGTCTCAGGTTTTCCGGGCAACTGCCGTCGGTAAAAGGCTCGGTAAAATTGAGGTGAAGTCCGACATCTAACCCGTTCGCGCTGGCCAGCTCAGCCGCGCGCTCGGAATCCGACATGAAAACCATGGCGCTGACTGACCTAATCCTTCCCGCCTTATAACATTGTAGAGCCGCCTCCGTCTCAGCTGGCGAGCGGCCAAAATCATCGGCATTGATGATCAGCATTCGATTGGGAGTTTGAGCTTATGACCCAGTCGCCGCAGGGGGCAAAGAAATGTCTGTTTCTCGCCACCCGTCGGAACTAAGATTTTTCTGCTTAAGAGTGTTTGACTTCATGACAGCCTGCAGAAGCCCAGAGCGGAATTCCTCAAGCAAAATGGCGATGTTCGGCATGACGCAGTGGCCGCCTATTACCCCAGGAAAATACTTCACGGGCGGGAAGAATTTAATCTCGTCGTAAAACGACACGACTTCGTCGTAATCGGCTCCAAGCGTCGTGCAATAGCGCTCGACCTCTTGTGCCCATGCGATCAGCAGCCCGAAATACGTCGTTTCGGTGAGTTTGGCAATTTCGCTTGCCTCTGGAGACGCGAGCAACTTGGTTTTCATCCCGACGCCCTCAAAATGTTCGATGGCGCGCTGGCCCGATTGCTGGTCGAGCGCTCCAACAAACTTTGTATAATGCAACATTTCCTCCTGCATCCGGACGTGCTTACCCCGAACCGGGCTGTGTACGACTGCGGTTCCGGATTCAACGGCAATGCTGCGGGTGGTTCCAGGAGCAACCGTGCTATTGATTACCGTAAGGGCAGGCCGGTACTGATCAATGTATTCTACTACTTGTCGAAGGAACTGGCGATTTTGAAATGGGAAGCAAATATGCATAACATCGCACCGGGAGACGGATGCGGGTTGATTGATATCTACTCCAAAGGTTTGATACCGGCTCTTCATGATCTCCAGTAAAGGCTTGCCAACCTCGCCTAGGCCAACAATGACAACAGTTGGATGCATAGCTGAGTCTGACTCTTCTGGTGCTCTAGCCCGTGGCAGTTGGCATTAGGAGGTGATCGACGTGCCTACAACACAGAGAACCGTTAACGGTGGTTCAGTTATCTGATAGAACTGGCGTTCGACGCTCGATACCGATCAAGTTCGCAGCCGTCAGCTCAATTACTTTCGGGGATTCCGAGCTCCAAAAATGCGAGATCACGTTAGCTACATGCGTGATCGCCTCTTCCGGCATTTCTGGATAGATCGGCAATGACAGGATACGGGATTGGTTGAAGTAAGCGGCCGGAAAGTTTTTCGGAACGTGGCCGAGATAAGCGTAGGCGGGATAAAATGGCAGCGCTTTCGCATAGTGCAAACCGGTGGAGATCCCTGCCTGGCTGAGATGCTCCCTTAAAGCGTCCCTGTTTTCCGTACGAATGACATAAAGGTGATACACATGGTCGCGATCGGACTTCACAGTCGGTGTAATAACATCGCCCACGTCTTCCAAAAGCTCGTTGTAAAGTGCAGCAACACGACGCCGCGCAGCAGTCCACGCTGGCAAATGGGGCAATTTTGCATTCAGAATAGCTGCTTGCAGCCCGTCCATGCGACTGTTCATTCCTTCCATGATGTGATCGGCTTTTCCGCCGTGGCGCGCGAATGTTGCCATCCAATCGGCCAGCCGATCGTCATTGGTTACAACGCATCCAGCATCCCCATAGGCGCCCAGGTTCTTTCCCGGATAAAAGGAGAACGTCGCAACGTTACCAAAGGTTCCCACAAGCTGTCCTTTATAGCTGGCGAGATGCGCCTGGGCGCAATCTTCTATAACCCACAGGTTATGCTTTCTTGCGATGGCCATGATCGCGCCCGTGTCCGCCGGCTGTCCATAAAGATGAACCGGAACGATGCCAACGGTGGCAGGTGTGATCTTTTTTTCGACGTCAATCGGATCAATCGTGAAGGTTTCCTCGTCCGTGTCACAAAACACGACCCGACCGCCAGCTTGTGTGATGGTCTCGGATGTCGAGATCCAGGAGTGTGCCGAGGTGATGACTTCATCGCCGCGTTTCAAGCCAAGGCCTCTCAGGGCAATGTAGATTGCGTCGGTCCCGTTCGCGCACGAAATGCAGCGCTTTACACCAACTGTTTTCGCCCATGTCTCCTCGAATGCGTTCACGTGCGGTCCGCGAATGTAGGCTGACTGGGCAATCACTTCGGCAATGGCTTTGTCAATCTCGTCTTTGATCGACAGGTATTGCGCGTGCAGGTCAACGAAGGGGATTTTCATGGAGCAGCGGTCAGAAGTTAGCCGTCTTCGCGTAACGCTGCGGCGGACCAAGGAGGTCAGACGGCAAAAGGTTAGCGTTAGCGCAATAACCGACGAAGGAGGCGAGCGGGGTTGCCAGCGTAAATGCCGGGGACGGTTATATCTTTGGTAACAACTGCGCCGGCTCCTATGACCACGTAATCGCAGATTGTGACCGGAAGGATCGTAGCATTTGTTCCAACACTTACCCGATTGCCAAGTTTGGTCGCACGCCAAAGCTCTGGTTTTCCGGCAGGTCCACCGTCGTCGAACAGATCGTTAATGAACATTGCGCCGTGAGAAATGAAGCAGTCGTCACCTATATTGACGAGATCGCAGATAAAGGAATGGGATTGAATGCGGCAGCGCTTCCCGATCGTTGCCCCCTTTTGTATCTCGACGAACGGCCCGATGAAACTATCATCTCCGATCGTACAGCCATAGAGATTGACCGGCTCAACAACGGAGACGTTTTCACCGAACTTCACATCGACGATGCCGATTGATCGAAGCCGCGGCGCAGTGTTCGAATCTGATCGCTCCGCGATTGGGTTTACAAACGCGCTCGGAGAGCGGGCTTCACCTTCGCGTTTGGCTGTATCAAGACCACGCATCATTGAAGGGCCGCAGGCTAAACGGCGGGATGCTCGCGCTCTCGGAACGGACGGGCGCGTTCGAGGATGGAAACGACCGCGCGCGCGTGGGTGACGCCGGTAAGCGGCACGCCCCCATTCAGAACGCAATCCGCAAAGTGCTCAGCTTCCACTCGCAATGGCTCGGTGAACTTGATCTGAGGTAAAAGCACGTCGCCGCTGCGGTAATTGAAATGAAGCGGTTGGGGACTGTCGAAATCCATGTTTTCGCCAAGGATTGCCCGCCGGTCGATGCCTTTGTCATAAATGGCGATCTTGTTCTCAGCGATGTCGTCATAGACGATCATTTTCCGGGAGCCGACGACAATCATTTTGCGAACCTTTTGCGGGTCGAGCCAGCTCACGTGGATGTTAGCAATGATCTTCCCCGGATACTGGAGGTTGAGAAAAACAACGTCATCGATTCCATCCTGCATGTACGCCATGCCTTGTCTGGAAACCGAGACGGGTTCCGGGTTTCCAAGCCAATATTGGATGATGCTGATATCGTGGGGTGCAAAGTTCCAGAGCGCATCGATATCCGCGCGGATACGACCAAGATTCAAGCGCTGGCTGTAGATGTAGCGGATTTCACCCAGCTCGCCGGCATCAATGAGCTGCTTTACGTACCGGACGGCAGGATTGTAGATGAAAGTGTGCCCAGCCATGATCACTAGGTTGCGTTGCGCGGCATACTGGCTCAGCTCATCGACTTCGCTTGCCTTGGTCGCCAGAGGTTTTTCGACAAACACGTGTTTACCTGCATCGAGCGCTTGCCTGGCTAAAGCAAAATGCGTCCCAGCGGGCGTCGCGACGACTACCGCTTTAACTTCGGGATCTTTAAGTACTCGATCGCATGATTCTAAGGCGATCGTGCGAGGAAAATTCCTTTTAACAAAAGCGCGCCGTTCTTCGCTCTGATCCACAACATATTTGACGGCGCAATTTTGTAAGGCGGAGAAGTTGCGGAGCAGGTTAGGACCCCAATAACCGCAGCCGAATTGCGCGAGACTTAGCATCGGAAAAGACAATGCTTCAAGCGTTGAACACTTAAGCCGGCTCAAACGGTAACCAGCAATTTGTCGTAAGGGACCGCAGAGAATTGTACCTCCGTTGCATCCGTGATGCACACGTCGATGTACTTTGATGAGGAACAGTGTAATCTTAGTGTCATCGCCGGCAGATTGGGGTCGCGTTCACTCACGGAGACGCGAGCGCGAACGATGTCGCCCTCACGAACCACATTCTCGATTCTAGCTAACCGGCGCATTTTAAACCAGGAGACAGCCTCACTCGCTGTTGCAAACCACGCAGCCTTACTACTAATCTGATTCAGTAGCTTGCGATAAGCGTCATCCCATAGCCTTTCGGGGCCCAGACTACGGTCGTGCCAGTTAACTGCGAGCACGCCACCAAACCTTACCGCATTTTCAATCAGCGGCAGCATTGCAGCGGCGGCCTGATTCTCGGATAAGTTCATGTAGGACGGGTAGAAGAGTGCCGTGTCCATGATGTGCAATGGGAGTTCCATCAAATTATCGGTATTCAGGTGCTTGAAGACTTGAGTGGTTCCCGAGCGGTATCCGATAGTTTCGTTATAGCCAAGCGTCGAATCATAAGTGAAACCCGCTTTCTCGAGTGCAACTGGCGCGTGCGAATCAAAGTAAAGCCAGTGCATTCGAACACCAATATCGCCTTCGCCCGTGATCTTTTGGATGGCCTCGCGCTCAGCACGACCCTCTGCAGCATCGCGCCATGCATCGATGCCGTGCACACCGATTTCATGGTCTGCTGAAAGCAGCTTGTTTAAGTCATCGGCGATATCGGCGGGAGCATATCGCGCTGCGCGTTTTGCCCTCCTCCGGCCGTCAGAACCGACACCTGCCTTCCCCTTGCTAGGAATAACAAAAAAAGTTGAGGCCAGGCCCCTTTCGAATTCGAGATATCGATCGAATTGGTTCCAGAAATCCTTTGCAAGACAAGCGAAGACCAGGGGCAGCGAAAACGCTGCCTTCCAGTTGACGGCTACCTGGCGAAGGGACCTTCTACCTCGGCAAAAATTAATTATCGACCCAATCAACGCTCTGTAGAGAAAGCCGAACATTGTGTAGTCGCACTTGTGATAGCGCACACGCGGATGATCAACATCATGAGTCAAGCAGACGATAAAGCGTTGTTCTTCGGGAACAGGGAGTATCTCCAATAACAGCACTCCCTGGCTAAGGATCAGCTCGCGGAGCGCCGAGATATGGAGTTCGAGCGTGGGTATGCTCGCGAGTTCCGGTGGTTGGCCTTGCGTTAAAAGGTGACGGACTTCTTCGAACAGATCGAAGCCGAGACGAACCACTACTTGATCGTCACGACTTTCCGACACGGCGGCAGCCGATTTTGTAGCTGCGTAGCGAAGGACTTCATCGCGTAGCCCGTCAAAGAGAAGGCAGTTTCCGTAGATCGGTATCCGCTCGCCGCGAAAACAAATGAAGTGCCTTCCTTGAGCAAGACTCGTGTCGATGCCGCCACATTCCTCGAACGCCTGTCGCTGCGAGCCATAAATCAAAACCAACCTGGCATTGTTCTCAGGGACTACGCTGTTTGAGCAAATCAGGACATCATAATTGATGCCAGCTCGGTAAAACTCCCACGGAGTTTTGAACAGTTCAAAGAATTCGGCAACGACAGAGCGCTCGGCTTCACTGGCAACAACTCCGATCATTTTCCAGCGCAAGTTGCTAAGTGGAATCCAGTGACCGATATCTCAGAGACTGTATCGAGTTCCCTTACTCTTGCTCTTTTTTTCCTTCTGCTCGCCAGGGCTGATGTATTGCAGCAGGAGCACCAGAACGAGCAAGAGTAAGAGACAGAGCGCACTCACGCTATCTTAGCAGTCGGCGGTTTCCAAAAGTTCGCTGATTGAATTCAGAAACGTGAGTTTCTCGCGGCTCCAAGTGTGCGAAAGATAGATTTCCTGACCGCGCTTAACTGTTTCCGACACTTCGACGGGATGAGAATAAGCGAATTCGATTTTCCGGGCGAGATCGTCCGCATCCCCGACCTCGAAAAAGATCAGATCGTTCTCCCCGAAATAATCCTGAATGCCTTCTGTTTTCGGTACAATCACGGGCTTCCCAAGTGCCAGGTATTCCAAAATACGCGTAGGTGTGTTGATTTCGGTAAAGACGTTTCGGTGGTTTGGGATAATCCCAAGGTCACAACTGTCAATGGCCTTGACGATCTCCGGGAGATTACGAACGCCCAGATATTCGATGTACGTATCCAGTCCCCGTTGCTGGGCCGATTTCATCACTTCCTCGAAGAAGGAGGTTCGCTGACCGCAAACTTTCAGCCGGACAGACGGGATTATCTTTCTGACCTTCTCCAGAGACTCAACTGCCAGGTCGAAACCGTTTCGGTGGACTAATGAGCCGTGATAAAGGATGACAAAAGGCCCGGACCCATTGCCGTTCTTTCCATTCACACCCTGAGCGTCACCGCGCTGGAAGCGGAAGACCTTGTCATCAGGCGTATTTATTACAACTTTGATTTTATCCGGCCGACAACTGCGGGAGGAGTAGATCTTCTTGCAGGCCAGATTCACCGTTAGCACGAGATCGGCAAAGCCGATGCTCCACCTTTCAAGTCGCTTTACGAGACGCACATTAAGGCTCTTCGCCGGCAGATCGAAGATCGCCTGCATCAGTTCTGGCATCGGATCGTGGAGGTCGAGGGCAATCTTCGCGCCCAGGGCTTTTGGAATCGCTGCGCTGAAAACGAGCGCGTCGGGCATGTTATGGACATGCACAAAGTCATATCTGCGAACCAGAGAACGAATAGTGAGAAAGAAGAACGATCGCAATATAAAAGCAGAATATTGGCTGACATATCTCAGCCTGCCGCGGCGGTGACGCTGCATCGGTACCCGGAAGACTCTTACCTTGTTGATTAGCTCTCGCCGGGATTCACCTCGATTCTGCTGAAGACATAACAGGTCCACCGTCACGCCTTCCTGCGCCAGCGCCTCGGCGGCCCGGCGGGGACGAGGATCAGCTGGGTAATAAGAAAACAGAAGAACAGCAGCATGCTTCCCATTCAAGCGATTGAAGGAAGGGCTCACGAGCTGACGCTCGAATTGCCCGTTACGCGAATCGAGCTCTTGGTGCACCTTTCTAGACCGACGAACATGGGCCGCGACCTCCCGCGGAACAGAGTGCCAATATTGGCCAGCGTATCGGGAGCGGACATGTTCGAGGAATTGTTTGTAAAGCTCTACCGGAAATTCGCGAGGCATTCTTGCCGACCCGTTGGAGAACGCCGTGTAATCCGGATGGACATTAACGAGGACCATCCCACCGTGCTCGGCGATCCACGCGAGTTTCTTGAACCAGATTTCGGGCGTTTGTTCGCGAAGCAATAGGAACAGCGTCGAATCCTGAGGCAATGTATATGGGAGCTCAACGTAACCGTCGCCTCCAGCGGCCGAATGGCGAAGCTCGAATGACGAATCACGAACATTCGGGAGCGACAAAGGGTGATTGGTGATCGGTGATCGGTGATCGGCATTAGTTCGAGGTACCCAGAACGGAAAAATTGTGCCGACACCGTCGGGTTGAGGCTCAAATGGGTCGGTGTCGAAGGTCGAGGCATCATATGCAACCTCGAGCTGGTGCAGCCATTCCAGCCTATGAAACATGAAACCGGAGCGAAATCCCTGGGCATCCCATTCCCGAATGTAGCGGTTAATTTGCCGGGCTTTATCCGCGAATCCGCGGGAGTTCTGGTAAAGCTTGCCATCGTGGTGAAGGTCATGCACACCAACCTCGAACCCATTCCGGGTGAGCTCGTGCCGCAGATCGCGCGAGACTCTGTAATCGCCTTGCGGAATGAAATTGAAGGAGGAACGAAAGCCCAGCTCCTTCTCGAGTTCCATTAGCTGCCGGCAGCGGGCCAAGCCTATGGGACCTTCAACATCATGGGTAAGCACGAATGCAAACTTCTTCCCATCCGGCCAGCCAACCCAGTTTTCAGGCGGGCGTTCCGAGCCAGGCAAAATCGGCCAGACACGAGAGATGTGTGCGCGTTTTCGACGTGCAAACCAGCGCCGGATCGCCATGCGAGTCGAAACCGGAACTGCAGGCTTTAATTGGTAATAGACCCAGGTGCGAAACACTTCAGGATAGAGGCCTAAGGGTTAGGAGCAACATCGAGAGCGGCGTAATGATCACGGACGCCTAACAACTGACCACCGGCGGAAAAGAGTCAGCGGTTGGTTAGGTCAAATTCAGCAGAATACGACCGTTCTCCGCCGTCGGATTCATCGCTGCAATTGTCGTCACGGACTTCGGCCTCTATTGGTGTGGCCCAAATGAGATAGATTATGACCAGAATGAAGCCGAGAACGAGACTGAGTGGCAAAAACCCAAAACCAATGAACAGCCGGCGAATCAACGCAACCTCTTTTGTCACTTGCGCGCTGGCCTGAAGAGAGTCGGCCTCAATCCGCTCGGCAAGTTTCTCGCAAGCATCCTGGTAAGTGACAAACGCGGCTGTCAGCTGACGCGACTCCGGCGAGGCGATATCCAGCGGTTTTCCCTGTTGCGCAGCATCCAAGAATGCGCGGTATTCCCTCTGTGAGGCGAGCCGTTTGGACCTGACATCGGCAAGGAGTGTCCGCACGTCCGCTGAGACCATCGTTTGGCCTAAATGATCGAAGAGCTTGTCGTTTAGCCGTTTTCTCACGAGCGATAATCTGAAGTAGTTCGGCCTTTCTTCCCGGGTCATTCACAAACGGCAATTCGACAAGATGAGCGTAACTGTTGCCTCCATGAAATGCGATTTCGTGAACATCTTGTAAATCCGCCGCCGTTTGCGCTATCAAACGCGAATAGTCCCTTTCGACCCGCAAAAAAAAACCATGCACTGATCAAACTAAGCGCCATAAGCAGGCCAGAAACAAATATCAGCGAAGCGGTCAGGAGCTTGGAAAAGAGGTACCCCGGGCCCCGAGCTCTACGTCTGGCTAAACTCATCGGTCGGATTGCCTATGCTCGAACTGTTTGAGCCAACGATAAAACCGCCGCTGCAACCAGTCCGTATCGAGAGTGGACGCCTGCAAGAACGGGAAACGCAGTGTGGCTCTTATGAACACACCCGATCAAGACTCGCCGTCCAGCGACTTCGGAACATAAGAGCGCGCCTTGTTAACTACCACGGCAACATTGTCCCGCTCAGCAACTAATTTCCTGTAGCCGCGTTTTATAACGTCGCGATTGTTCTTTTCCGCTTCGACTATCAGCAAGAGCTTATCCATGAAGGCAGCCATTCCCCAGGTGGGACTTGTTTGATGGAGCGGGGGCATGTCAAAAATAATGTAGTCGAAGTCGCTCGCTTTCATGTTTGGCATCATGTCGAAAAATTTCTTCAAGCCGACTTGCGCGAGGCCACCCGTAGTCGATGAGCCTACAGTAGCCAAATAGAGATTCTCTGAAGCCGAGGCGATCTCGGTCTGTGGCTTGAGAGCTGCGGTAAGAGGGTAGGCAGGCTTGCCCTTGAAGAATGGGTGAACCTCCTCAGGCCCCAAATTGACATCGACAAGAAGCACCTTGCCCTCGTCAGTTTCAGAGAGCGAGGCGGCGAGGCCAGCGGCCAGGGTAGAAGCTCCCGATCCCTCCGAAAAACCGGCAATACCTACGAGCTTCGGTTTATGTGTTAAATTATTGAGTTCAAAATAAAGGCCGAGTCGATCTCGAATCGCGTCGCAGTATGGCCGCATGAAATGCTCGGATTCCCAAGGTGCCAGCTTCACGTGATGCCGCCTAACTGCGAGTGCCTCCGGATTCGCCGGTTCCCCGTTGGAAGGCAGGGCCAAATGACCGTTTCGAGAATTCGCATACGGTATCGAAAGCATGAGCGGGATATCTAACCGCGTCTCCAGTTCGAGAGGCCGCCGAACTGTTTGGTTCAAGACCAATCCTCGTAACAACGCAATCGCCAGACCCAAGGCCAGCCCGCCACCAGCCAGCCCCAATGTAACCTTATGGCGCGTTTTGCTGTCTAGCATAGGAGGCGAGGGGCGCTGGACGGCGCTAATGTTAGGCATCTTGGAGGGGTCCAAAGCCTCGTCGATCCGCGCCTTTTCGAGTGATTCGGCGAAATACTTGTAATTCGCTTCGTCCAGCTCCCGCTTCCTCTCCAATTCCTCCATTTGCGGGGTAAGCTCCGAAAGCTGCTTTGTCCTCTTCTGAATGTCTCCGAGCCGGGACTTGAGCACTTCGACTTTTGCCTGGATCCCAGCAACACGAGCTTTTTCAGATTCGGGGCTTTTTTCCGACAGCTTGCTTTTCCACTCCTTTGACTTTTTCTCCGCCGTCTGCTTAACAAGAGCTTTCCCTTCGGCTAACTCAGCCTCAGCAGCGTTAAGGTCTTCCTGAGTTTTCGCCGCCTCGGCAGTAAGAGTTGTTGAGCCATCCTTTAGCGAGAGAACCCCCGTCTTATCCCTCAGCGACCTTAGGGCATCCTCCGTTTGGTTTAGGCGCGTTCGAACTTGATCGGTTTGTTGGGTTACGAAATCGAAGGCGCCGGCGGAGCGGTGTACTTCTAGGTGCTTGACGAAATAACGGCTCAACAGTTCCTGCAAAACGAGCGCCGCCAACTCCGGGCTCCGATTTTTGTAGGAGACGAAAATGATGTTACTTCCCTTGTTCGAAAGCACCTTCAACCCCGAAATAATGCTGCTGGCTGCGCCTGTTTCAGAGGCAGACGCCCCGGACGCAGGTAGCAGTTGCTTCAGACCAACCGCCTCAACGACGCGCTTGACCGGGTCTGGAACCGGAGCAGGTGGCACTAAGCGTTTGGGACCGATTGCCTGGGCGACTTGCATCGCCAGATCCCAACTGGTCAGAATCTCGATTTCAGCGCCAATCACTCTGTCAGAGTCGTTGCTCGACTGGAACGTGGGCTTCGTACTGTCGATCGGATCGATGGCGCTCCTTTCCAGAACATAGCGCACCAGCAGTTTGGCTTCAGACTCGTAAACGGGCGGGAAGAGAAAATAATAACCAGCCGCGGCGATGATGCCCAATACGGCGCAAAGGATGATTGTCCGCTTGCGTTTGAATAGAGCAAAGAGGATGTCGCTCAAGTGTATTCCAGAGTGATGTTGAGGTTCTCGTCGTGTTTCAGCCATAGGTCGGTCCTTAATCGAGGTGAGGGTAGATCATTGAGCCTGCGAGCCGATTGAATACCAGCGGCAAGATCCCAAAGATCCTTTTGTGGAATCCGGAGCCATGGCGGGCGGCAGCTAAAAACTGGCGGCCCGATGAATCAACTCTGAAGTAATCGATTGTTTCTTCCTCCGTGCCCCACGAAAGCTTGAACCGCCGTAAACCATCATTTTCGCACTCGGTGCGTCCGAAATGCAATTTTTCCGCTCCCGCTTGCGCCAAAGCCTGAATGCCATGCCACATGACAAGATTGTTCGCACGGAGTTCCTGAAATCTTTTGTCTGAAGCCCCGTACTTATAAAGAGCGTTCTTTCCAAAGCAGAAGAAGATCGCAGCGGCAATTGGACGCGACCCGCGCTGTGCGAGAACAATGAAACCGAGACCGGGTTTGATGATGTGTTCGTAGATGCTTAGAAAAAACGAGGTCGGTTGTGGCGGGAGACCGTGGCGCCGGCGGGTTTGAACATGGAGTTTGTAAAAATCGCCAATGGCCTCCCGATTGCGCACGATCAGCGCGCTCACGTCACTGCGTTCTGCTTTGCGAATGGCCCGGCGAACTGGGCTGGTAAATCGAGTGATTAGCTCTTCTGTACCGCTGCGTAAGTCGAGTGTATGCCCGTAAAACTGAGCAACTGGGCTCGCGGCAAGCCTAAAGGATTTTCCTCCCCGCACCTCAAGGTATTTCCAATGCCGTTCTCGCGCGAAACGAACGAGCTGGTCTGTTACAAGGCCGGTCGATTCCGGATCAAAGATGAGCGGTTCGCACGCATCGCTAAATGGAAGACAGACGCCGCGGCAACCGGTAAACGCACTGCGCACTTCCATTAACGGAACCAGCGCCGCCAACCTGCCTCCGCAGGAAAAGTGAAGATAGAACGGCTGATGGCTATAAGATTGGTGAAGCACCTTTGCCCAGGCACTGGTGTGAAAACAACTGGCATCGTGATGCAAAGCCACCAGATGGTCCCAGGCCGGATCGCGTAGAGGATCCAGAACGCGCATTTGCAACGATTCGCCGGCCGTCTTTGGCCCCACACAAGGGAACTCGCCCGCGAGAGACGCGGCTTCTCCCGTTTCTAGTTCAGCCTGTTGAAGCAGGTTCAAAAATTTTCCCTCAGGCGAATACCCTCGCGCCAACGGTCTCGCTGACGCAGCGGACGACATATTCGGTTTGCTCTTTGGCTAGTTTCGAAACATCGGCAAAGAGAGAAATTCCCTGGCTAGATTCTCTGCGATCGGGAATGCACCCTTGGAGTAGACAAGATTTCGCCAGCGCCAAGAACTTTTCCCGGATAAAAACTGAAGCAACAGGCGTCGCCAATCGCACCTGCGTTCCGACCCTTATAAAGCGCCCCGTGAGCTTGAGCAGCGTCCTCAATGACAAATAGCTCGTTCGCGCGCGCGAACTGCAAAATCGGGTCCATGTCCGCCGGTTGCCCGAAGAGGTGGACGGGGACAGTCGCTTTGGTTCTTGCGGTAAGACACCTCTCCAATTCGGGTGGGTTTAGAGTGAACGCGCGACCGAAAAAATGTTGATTGCCCGAATCGTCATGCGTTCTCAAATAGGGTCGCCACCCCATTTCTTGCCCGCCTCGGCCCTCTTCGCGTCTTCTTAGGTTTACGGGAATGAGCCGATCCGTTTCCGATTGGTAGCCGAGGCATCGCGGGGCCATTGGGGCTGCCAAAAATGAATGGCCCGCCATTCATTTTGAGAGAAGCAGAAGCTCCCTCAAGCACCCTAATCAACTCCAGGCCCTGGCGCCCACTAGTCATAGGCGCAGAATTAGTTTCGATGCAATCAATAAAATGTCGGCAGGCCAAAGTTAGCGGTTCTTCCTGCTGCAGGTGCGGGATGTAGCTGTCTCCGTAGTGATACGAGTACTGAAACTCAGCGAACGTGTCATAGTGCGGCGGTCGCTCTACCCGGACATCGTAGATCCGGATTTTTTCGCGCGTTCGCAGATCGTCGTACACGATCATGCGTCGTGAGCCAACGATGGTCATTTCGCGGATTTTTCTCGGTTCGAGCCAACTGCTCTGGATGGTGGCGAATCGCTTGTGCGGGAAGAACAGCGACATGTTGGTCACGTCCTCCACCTGTGGGGTGACATGGGCGTTGCCCTGGCAGTTAATCCCAACTGGGAATTCGCCGAGAATGTGCAGAATGATGGAAATATCATGAGGCGCCAGGTCCCAAGCGACATTGATGTCCTTTTGGAACAAACCCAGATTCAGACGCCGTGAATTAATATAGCGGATCTCGCCAAGGTCTCCGGCCTGAACTATTTCAACGATTTTTCGTACGGGAGCCGAATACAGGAACGTGTGATCGACCATTAAAACCAGGCCCTTGCACTCGGCGATGTCGATCAATTCCTCACACTCCTGGGAAGAAGTCGCCATTGGCTTTTCGATAAATGTGTGCTTGCCAGCGAGGAGGCTCGCCTTCGCCAGCGGATAATGGCTTTTTACCGGAGTGGCAATGACAACGGCGTCGAGGTCGCATGCCGTGATGAGCTGTTGCGGAGAAGTAACCCCCTCGAGGTCCGAATACAACGCGCAAACATGTTTTACGCGGGCGACGTCTGCATCACACACTGCCTTGAGACGGCAGTGAGGAAGACCTTTGAAGCTGCGAACCAAAAGAGGTCCCCAATAACCGCATCCAAGGACGCCAACCGTGACTGGGTTTTTCATAGTTTCGAGATGATTCCCGTCAGGTACGCAAAATTTGCGTAGTAGGTAAACGATCGCCTTCATATTGCCGCCCAAATGCTGTGGGTGGCCGGGAGTCTCGCTCCTGACGTTTGCATTGCCCCGCCGACCGGGATTCGAACAGTTGTTCGGCGATGACGGTGAAGGTTTTGAGCATGATTTTGAGGTCGAGCAAGATTGACATGTTCTTGAGATAGAACAGATCCATGGCGATCATCTCGTTGAATGTTGTTTTGTTTTTACCGCTTACTTGCCACAGCCCGGTCAGGCCCGGCAGGGCGTTCGCGCGTTCCCGCTGCCAGGCCTGGTAATTGGCAAATTCATTTGGCAGGCACGGCCGCGGCCCGACCAAGCTCATCTCCCCGCAAAGCACATTAAAAATTTGAGGCAGTTCATCCAGTCCGCTAGCGCGTAGAATTCGCCCGAACGGCGCCAGGCGCGGATCGCCATGGGTGTCGAGCTTCGTCATGGCACAGTTGGCCCGCATCAATTCTTTGAAGTACTGTTCGTGAGTTTGTGTCTCAGCGCTCAGCTTCATTGTCCGGAACTTCCAGATAAAAAAACGTCTTCCACCAAAACCGATGCGCTCCTGCCGGTAAAAGATTGGACCGGGCGAGGCGATTCGCGTTACCAGCATGAGCAAGATCATCAGCGGCAGCCACACAGGCAGCGAAAGCAGAATGCAGGTAATATCGAGACCGGATTTCCAGCCCCCCCAGCGCAGAGACGTGGCCGAGAGTTCGCTCGCAGGGTGAGGAGCTCTCCTCCCGTTCGAGCCAGGCAAATTCTCTTTGCTGGTAATAGACGAGGGGGTCGCGAGTCGCCTTTGAAACAAGTCAAACACAATCCTGCCCAGAAAGGGTGCCGGGTCGTTGTCCCGCCCGATCCAGGAAGTGCAGCGGCTTTGGCTGAATCCGTCCGATTTATCACTCGACATGCCGCCATTGGACATGCTGCCGCCCTTGGTCGGCCGCCGGATTTCCGGGAGGGAACCTTCTATTCTCATTTCTTTACTGCTGCGATCCCGCCAAAAATTTTTAAAACGCCGCGATAGAGGCGGTCCGCCCACTGTTGGTCCATCGCTTACCTTTCTCTTCGGGAAATGGCGGGCGAAGTTTTGAAAAAGGCATCAGGCCGCTCTCCTGATTGAGCGCCTGATTTTTACCTAGGGGTAAGAATTCAAAGCACCCTAGGTGATACCTAACAGGACAACCTCGATCGCGACAGGCTAACGCGTGGAAGTCGTCAAATTTTTGCGGCCCATTGCCGAGCAAATTTGCCTGCGTTCCGCCGCATTGTGCAGGCCCAGCTTGTGAACCCCCACTACCTAGCAGACCAAGGACTTACGCGTATGGAGCAGGCCTTGTTAGGCTACGACGCGAGACCACCGCCCTGCAGTGTTAGGCGAGGCCGGGTCAAAGACAGGACCTGTTCCTGCTGGGCCTAACGAGTGTCGAGTAATTAGCTAAACTCCACACAACCAATATCCCGACGGGATTTGGGCCTGAATAGTTGAGCCGAGTCAAGTCCCACCCACGATCGGGCAAGCCAAGGACTTCACGTATGGACCGAAGCCGGTTAGGCACGTTAAAGGACTGCGCGCCCCGGAAGCGCACGACCTTGGTCTCACGTCTAGAGCTAAACGATCCGAAAGACGGACGGTCGCCCTTTCGAACATTGTTCGTACGAGTCGAGCGTTACCGAATGTTTCGCCCCGGCTCTGATATGCCTGTTCCAGTAAATGACTCGCACGCTGCAATGCGTCGTCGGCAACCGTGTAACTCTGGCGCGAACTCAAGTCATTGAAAATTTCTAATAACTCATTGGGCGAATAATCAGGAAAATCAATGAAGCGCGTGAATCTAGATTGCAGTCCTGGGTTTGACACGAGGAATTGCTGCATCGGCGCAGTGTACCCTGCAACAATGACGACGAGCTGATCACGATTGTCCTCCATCGCTTTCAGCAGAGTGTCGATCGTCTCCTGACCAAACGAATCGCCGTTAGATGTGTCGCGCCCTCCATGCGTCAGCGCATATGCCTCATCGATGAACACCACGCCACCGATCGCTTTTTTCACAACCTCCGAGGTCTTGATAGCCGTCTGGCCTAAGTAACCCGCAACAAGTCCACTCCTGTCTGTCTCTGTGAGCTGCCCACCGCCTAGAAAGCCCATTGCCTGATACAGCTTGGCCAGCAGCCGCGCTACCGTCGTCTTGCCGGTTCCGGGGTTGCCTGTGAACACTAGGTGAGTTGTGATCTGTCCGGTCGGCAATCCTTGTTCAAGACGCAGTCGTTGGAAACGTAGATAGTTGAGGGGACTCCGAACCTCTCGCTTCACAGCAGCTAAGCCTGTTAACGCATCAAGCTCTTTTAGGAGGGACTGAACAGCCAGCGATGATTTAGGAAGCGTCCTAGCCGACTGTGATTGCTGTGTGTTCTGTTGGAATCGAAGGAGGCTTGCTACTCCGGTTGAGTTGTCGGTCGAAGGGACGAGCTTCTTCGCGCTAGATGAATCGCAGCGGCCTCGCCGAATGTCATCTTGGCTGCGACTTCGCCGTTGCCATTGCTGACGCGCTCGCGATGCTCTTTGAGAAACTCAGCGAGCTTGGCTTTCGCTACGCTGAAATGTGATGTCTTGAGCGACTTCCAAACTTCTTTGCCGCCTGCAAAAGCTCTGGCATAATAGCTGCCAGCTTTATGGCGGACGAGATTTTGGAGCCGCGTTCTTTGCCATGTTTTGCCTGTTCTTTGTTGCCTCATAACGTTGACCGTAGAACGAGACCGTGAAAATGTCGACAAAGGGGCAACTGTCAACGTAATTTTACCTATGAGTTGCGCCCGTAGCTCAGCCGGATAGAGCAACGGATTTCTAATCCGTGGGTCGGGTGTTCGAGTCACCCCGGGCGCGCTGCTTCAAAGTGCGTTGCTTGAGCGCGGCAGAATCAAGAAGCGGATTGCATCGCAGCCGGCCTTGCTCTCCTGGCAAGCCAATCAACGCAAATGGCAATGGTCAAGAGGGTCAAAATAGAGACGGGTTGAAGGTAACGGACGCTCGGCTGCGGTGACAGAGCTGTTACCACCAGCATCAGGATTGAAGCATGAACGAACAAGAGAAAGGCCAATGCTCGATGAAACCGCTCCCAGCGTAGCCTCTCTCGCTTGTACAACGATACTTTCTTGGAGCTTGGCCGTATTACTTCATCGTCATTATTTCCCCTCTGACCTGCGCGTTCGCGACATGGCTCGGCCGGGATCGTTTTCAGAGTGAGCTCGACAATCTCCAGCGGACGTCGGCGCAAGGCATTGATCGCTGTCTCCTTCGCAATGCGATCTCTCTTGTAGGGGTCCTTTTCAATTTTGCTCCAGCGGCCCATCAAAAAACCGTCGCTGAACTGCTGGGCGTTTCTTTGTCTCAGATTATCGCGGGTTGAAGGTAACGGACGCTCGGCTGCGGTGACAGAGCTGTTACCACCAGCATCAGGATTGAAGCATGAACGAACAAGAGAAAGGCCAATGCTCGATTTCGAACTGATCGCCGTTGGCAATGAGGTCGCGGAAACGTGGATCCGTCGCGTCAGATGGCTGCAGCGCAGGAGCCCACACGGCGGCAAGGTGCGCGCCAGCATCGTACAAATAGGCCGGCTCCCGCTTTGCAAACGAGGCGTTGACGTGCTTGTAGGCGTCATGCATTACATTCATAAGCGCAACGCTTACGACTACGTGCTCGAATCCCGTGCTAAAAGGATTCGTTACCGATGAGCGCGCCTCTGACCGATTGCGAAACGCCGGTGACGCGCATCGTGCAAACGCGATGATGGGCAGGAGAACTGTGCAGACTTGAACCACCAGAAGATAGCCTATCCTGAAAGCAATCAGCACGACCGAGAGCGCCTGCACGACTGCGAGTTCCCAGAGGCGGCGATCACGTACGTAGAGTAACGACCGGTATAGGACCAGAACGTAAACGAGCAGGCTAAACGTCTCGGTCATTACGTAGCGCTCCCATACGAGCTGACAAGGATCCAGCGCGCACAAGAATCCGAACAAAAATGAAAGGCGGTTCGAGACTCCGAAGAAGGCGCTGCAAATTCTCGCAAACACGATCGCGGTTACGCCGCTTGCGAGCGCCTGAGCCGCCAAAAGGGGCAAAAAACTATGCGGCCAAACTGCCAGCCAACGTACCAAGTACCCGTAGAGGTACGATCGGTCAGATGGAATCCAGCCGGTCAGCGCGGTCCAAATGTAGGCGCCCGAGTCGCCCATAAAGAGTTTCGGCGTTGGATCCAGCCAAAGGAGTAAAAGCTTGGTCACGAAAACGACCACGCAAAACGCCCACCAACTGTTGGCGGCTCGGAATCCAGCGCTGACCCAGGTGCGTTGAGGCGTTGTCTCCCCAACTTTTATGACTGCATTGTGCATTCGAGGTATCGTGCATGACGACTCGCACAGCGGTCGGCTGTGTCAAAAGCACGCGCGCAGACGCGAAGTTGTCTTGCAATCCGCTCGCGTTTCGTCGCTAGCGACGCCAATCCATCACGGGTAACCGATCACTGATCATCGGTTTCCTTCGGCGGCATGCGCGTAGCGCCGTTCGTGATCGAGCAGCCACTTCTTGCGCCACAAACCACCGCCGTACCCGCAGAGCGTGCCATCGGCGCGAATCACGCGATGGCACGGGATGATGATGCAAATCATGTTCGTTCCATTCGCGCGACCAACTGCGCGACGCGCATTTTCATCGCCCAGGCGCTTTGCCATCCACGAATAAGAACGCGTTTCGCCAACCGGGATCGACTGCAGAATTTTCCACGCGCGCAATTGGAAGGCGGATCCCACCGGAGCGAGCGGAACTTCAAACTCCAGCTTCTTGCCCGCAAAGTAACCGCTCAGTTGGGAACGGACTATTTCAAGATACCGATGTTTCCCGGGCACGACATTTGTGCGCAATTGTTTTCGCAGAATCGACAACTCGCGTTCTGTTGCGCGCCGGTCGATGAATTCGAGCAACCGCAAGCCCTGGTCGTCGGCGACCGCGATCATCGGTCCGAGTGGCGAATCGATTCGCTCCGCAAAGAGTGGTGCGTGCGTCTTGGCGTTTGTTGGCGATTCGCCAAAGATCTTCGTGAACGCGTCGCGAAAACCGCTCTCAGATTCAAAGCCACTCCCGTTTCTCGCTTGATCCACGCGATCGCCTTGTCGAACCTGGCTCAAAGCAAGACCCATTCGGCGCGCGCGATGATACGCTTGAAATGTCATTCCATAATGACGCTTAAACTGGCGTCGCGCGGTTGAGGGATCGATCGAGAGCGCGGCCAGTTCCTTGTCTGTCAGGCGCCCGCCCGGCGCGCGTTCCACTTCCGCGCGCAAGCGCTCGATCAGTTTTGGAGGGCGCGCGTTTGGATCGAGCGGGTGACAGCGCAAACAGGGGCGATAACCGCTGTCCAGAGCGTCGGTTGATGTTGCAAAAAAATCGACGTTTTCACGTGCCGGTTTTTTTGCCGAGCACGTAGGCCGGCAGAAAATTCCAGTCGTGCGCACGCCGATGTAAAAAATTCCTTCGAAGCTCGGATCGCGCTTTACCAGTGCGCGATACATGGTCTCGGCGGGCGGCAGAAGTTCGAGGGTTTTCATGCCCAAGACTAAGCGTTCACAATCGTTAATGCATCGACGAAATTCGAGCAGCAAATTTTATAGGCATATACTACCGCATCATGCGCGTTGAACCCGGAACGTAAAGCAGCCGTGGGTAACGCTGCGTACATCCACAAACGCGGTGTCGGGATTTTGGAACAAAGTTTCGATCACGACTTCCGGTTCGCTGCCATTCACAACTTTTGCGTCGACGATCTTGTAATTTGAATCGTAAGCACGAAACACGCGGCCGTTACGAAAGTCGGCGGGGTATTCGTCAGTCGCGCTGTAGCGCTTGCACTCATCGGTGTGAACAAAGATCGGGCCCGTCTCAGAATACGGCTGACCAGACGGGATCGCGGTGTATGGAAACAGAATGACGCGCTCGCCAGGCTGCGCCCAACGCAGGCAGTGGCGGCAGGGACTGCTTCCGTGCGAATCTACTGTGATGACGGCGTGATCAGCTGCTCCCGCTTTTACGACACGCCGTGCTGCGTCTGCAATTTGAGTAGGAAGAGGAACGATATGGAAGCTCGGGTTTTTCATGAGCGACAGCTAAGTCGAACGCCGCGAGTCGCGCATCGGCGAAATTCAGGCAGTGAATTCTCCTCTTCTGTAGCGGCGGTCTGTGACCGGCGAGTCACATCACGGGAAATCGGGATCGGCGCTCATAAAGCGCCGTTACGGTTACGTGGTGAGAGGCAGATCACTTGTTTTTATTCTGAGAGAAACGCCACGACGACGCGCGCTGCGTCCGCAACAATTGCAGCACGATCATCGGCTGAAGATGTCGAGCCGATCGAGTAAATAGCAAATACAACCGGCGCACGCCCGGGCGGACGAATAATGGCAACATCGTTTGTCGCTCCGTTTCCGCATCGTCCCGTTTTGTCCCCGACGGTCCACGTCTTTGGAACGCCGGCCCGAATCATCAGTGCGCCAGTCTCGTTGTGCCGCAACCAATCTTCGAGCTGATGCCGTGACGATTCGGATAACACATTGTCCAAGACCAACCGTTGTATGTCTGCGCACATTGCCGCAGGGGTTGTGGTGTCGCGTTCATCGCCGGGAATGGCGCTATTCAATTCCGGTTCTTTCCGATCAAGTCTCGTCATCTCATCGCCAATGCTGCGCACAAAATTTGTCAGTCCAACAGGTCCGCCAATTGTATCCAGTAAAAGATTGCCGGCTGTGTTGTCACTCTGTTCGATTGCCGCCGCGCACAAGGCACCAAGGGTCATACCCCCGTCTTTAAGATGTGCCTTCGTGACTGGCGCATATTCCAAAATGTCCTTAGCACCATAAGATACAAACCGATCCAATTTCTCTTGTCTGTCGTCGACGCGCTTCAAGACCACCGCAGCAGCGAGAAATTTAAAGGTGCTGCACATCGGGAAACGTTCTTCCGATCGGTAATCGATACCTTTGCCGCTGCCAGTGTCCAGCGCAGTCACACCGATTCGAGCGCCGGTTCGCTGCTCGATAGATCGAATCCGGTTCGCGAAATCGCTGGTCGATCCAGGCGTACTCGCAGCGAGTAACAAAAGCAAAACTGCTACCATCGATGATACGCAGGATGGCCTTCCTCCACCGCAACGAACACTCCCCGACATGTGGCGCAAACTTTTCCTCCGGCGGTCAGTGTGCCCTCAATGGTCGCACGGTCATCAGTGATCTCAGCAACCTTGGCAGAGAGAAACACAGAGTCGTTCGTCGGTGTAGGGCGCAGCATTTTGATGGCGTATTCTGCAGTGACTGTGCACGGTGGGCGATTTTCACCTGCACGTTTCATCAAGTGATACGCTGCCGTCCAGTTGCAATGGCAATCGAGTAACGTGCCGATGATCCCGCCGTTCAAGGCTCCCTTGAACGCTTCATATTTTTTCTCCGGTTTCCATTCAGCGACGATCTCGCCGTTCTTCGGGAAACTACGAATGTGCAAGCCGTCTGGGTTTGCCGGACCGCAGCCGAAGCAAACGTTTCGAGGCGCGTATTTTTCCTGAAGCGATTGTTCGCTCATCGATTCTTTCTCTTCCGCTTCCTCTAACCCTGAATCTGGTTCTTGCGCTCGAAAGAAGAGAGCAGAGGAAGAGGTAGCGGAAGATTATTTCGACGGCCCGGGATACGGACGCAGCTCTGGCCCGACGTAGAGTGACCGCGGCCGAATGAGACGGTTATTATCGTGTTGCTCGATCACATGCGCACACCAGCCTGCTACGCGCGATGCAGCAAACAACGGTGTATTCAGCTCCGGAGGAAAGCCGAGCATCCAAAACACTGGCGCGGCGTAGAGGTCCACATTGGCGCAAAGCTGTTTCTCCCGGTCCATCACTTGTTCGAGCTTCTCGCAAATCGGCACCCAATTCTCTTTCCCAGTTCGTTTCCCAAGATCGCGCGCGATCTCCCGCATCGCCGGCACGCGGGAATCGCCTTTTTTGTAAACGCGATGACCGAATCCCATGATCTTGTCTTTCGTTCCCAGCTTTTTCATTAACCATGCCTCAGCGCGATCCGGCGTCCCGATATCCTCAAGCATTTTCATCGATTCCTCATTCGCGCCGCCGTGCAGTGGACCTTTGAGAGTCGCAACTGCCGAGGTGACCGCTGCATAGATGCCCGCCAGCGTAGAGGCGGTCACGCGCGCGGCAAATGTGGACGCATTGAATTCGTGGTCGGCGTAGAGATTGAAAATTGTGTCGAGCATCCGGGTTTGCCATTGCTCAGGAATTTTGCCGTTGAACTTGTAGAAGAAATTCGCCGCCTGCGTCAGGTGCGGCTTCTCCGGGAGCGGCTGTTCGCCATGCGAGATGCGCCAGCCGTCGGTGATTAAAGTGGAAACGCGCGCAATCAGCCGAATTGATTTTCGAATGTTGGCGTCGTGTGAGTTATCGCTCAGGTCCCTGTCGAATGCGCTCAACATCGACACCCCGGTGCGCAGCATGTCCATGGGATGCGTAACGCTCGGCAGAAGCCGCAGCATTTCCGTTACCGGCCCAGGCAACTGGCGTTCGCTGGCGATCTGTTGCGTGAAGTCCTTCAGTTGCTTGGCATTTGGCAACTCGCCGTTGAGCAGCAAATAAGCGACCTCCTCGAAAGTGGCTTTCTCGGCCATCCCATGAATGTCGTAGCCCCGATACATCAACCCGGCAGCGGGATCGACCCAGCAGATCGCCGTTTCACCGGCGATTACCCCGGCCAGACCCGGGCTGTATTGTGGTTTTGTTTCAGTACCCATGTTGTTCGCTGATTGTAACTACGATACGCGCGCCGACAAATCGTCAGTCGCTCAAGCCCAGCCATTTCTCTGCAGTTGGATCGTAGTCGAGCAGTTCATAAAATTCCTTGCGCGTCTGCATTTTATCGAGCCATTCCTTTTGGGTCCCGCTTTCTTTGAGAGCACGCAGAAACTCCTCGGTCGCTTTCATCGACACGCGGAACGCGCTTTGGGGGAAAATAACCATGCGGTAGCCAAATCCGGCCAACTCCGTAAACGAAAGCAGCGGGCTTTTCCCAAACTCCGTCATGTTTGCCAACAACGGCGCATGGATCTCGCTGGCAAAATCGCGAAATTCCTGTTCGCTTTGCAACGCTTCCGGAAAGATTGCGTCCGCGCCCGCTTCCATGTACTGCTGCGCCCGATCAACTGTCCGATCGAAATTCTCAACCGCGCGCGCATCTGTCCGCGCGATGATCATGAAATCGGGATCACGTCGCGCTGCTACCGCCGCTTTGATTTTTTCCGTCATCTCCTCAACATCGACGAGCGATTTTCCGGAAAGATGTCCGCAGCGCTTGGGGAATTCCTGGTCCTCAATATGACAACCGGCCAGACCTACTGCTTCCAGGTCGCGGATTGTGCGCGCAACATTTTCCGAACCTCCAAACCCGGTATCCACGTCGACGATTGCCGGGATCTTCACCGCTTTCGCAATGTACCCGGCCAGTTGGACCACTTCCGTTAGCGTCAGCAGACCGATATCGGGAACGCCTGCTGTGGCATTCGCCATTCCCGCGCCGCTCACATACACCGCGTCAAACCCAAGGCGCTCCACCTGTCGCGCCATTGCCGCGTTTGGTACACCGGGCAGCATGATCGCGCCTTTTGCGATGAGCTCACGCAATCGCGCCGATTTCGTTTTCTTCGTCATGTCGAACGAACCCCTGTCATTTCGAGCGAAGTCGAGGAATCTCTAATTATTTCTTCTCCGGGATCTGAAGCGCCTGCATCAACGCATCGACGTTTTTGGCTTCATCCAGTTTCCACGCAAGCTCGATAATCTTTTTCGCTCGAGTCTCCCCAATGATGCGCTCGACAAGCCCGAGGAACTTTCCTTCGACTGCTGAATCTTTGAGCCGATTCTTCGCATTGCCCAGCGGATAATCGACGCGCTTGGTTAGACGCCGGCCATCGGCAAGATCAACGTGCACAATGTTGCCGACCGCATCCGGATACATCGCGCTCAATTCCGCGTTTCGTTCCACGTTCACATTCT
>QHOX01000179.1 GCA_003219465.1 Verrucomicrobiota bacterium
TATTTGGCGACCCGGTCAGCACGACGGGGGGTCCCCCCCTCATCGCTCTTGGTCAGCCCGGAGGTTTTTACATCAACGGTACTACGCAAGTAATCTCCGGTGAGGTGCCCGAACCCGTTAACCCGCGTAAGATCCTTGTCGCCGATTTCAACGGAGATGGCTGGCCTGACATTTTCTTTGTCGATTTCGGGCTCGATGCGCCGCCCTGGACCGGGAGCCATGGCTGGCTGTTGTTATCCGACGGCACGGGCCATTTGGTTAACCAGAGCGCCTTGGCTGGCATTGATCCGGTGGGAAACCATCATACCGCGACTGCTGGAGATATCGATCATAGCGGGCATATCGACATTTTCGTAGAAAACCAATACCCTGACCCCCCCTCATTTCATTATTTTCTTATCAACGATGGGCAGGGGAACTTCACGGTCGATACGACGCGAGTACCTTACAGTTTTAATCATAGCGGTAGTGTACCGTTTTGGAGCAGTGAACTGATTGACGTCGATTACGACGGCAACCTGGATCTGGTCATCGGAGGTTCAGAAGTGCCGAATTCTTTACCGACAGAGATATTCTGGGGAGATGGCACCGGGTTTTACAGCGATGAAAATAAAACTGTTTTACCAGCCGATGCTGAGTGGAACCTCATACTGGACATTGACTCGGAGGACATCAATCACGACGGCCTGCGCGACCTGGTGATTTATCGCACCGACGGTTTCTATTCCGGCTTTTACTTTCAGGTGTTAATGCAAACAAGCCGCCGCGTATTTGCAGATGAATCGTTACCCCGGCTGATCCACGATCGCAGCACGTGGATAGGTAATAATGCGCGGTATATTAATTGGATACACTTGGTCGATATGACTGGCGACGGTGCGCCCGACCTTGTCGTCGATAATGCCTCCTACCAGCTGGGCTGGGCTAACGACGGCAACGGTTATTTCACCTTTACAGGCGGCTGGTTAAAAGTGATTTGGACCACTCCGCTTGTTGGTGGCACGTTCTCCCCGCCAGCACCAGGCACATACAGCTATGACGTAAACTGGAATGAGCCTGTCGATCCGGCGTCAGTTCAACCTACCGATCTTACGCTGAGCGGCATCCCGGGCGCCACTGTGACTGGGGTCGCCGTGATCAACGGGAACCTTACTACCGAGTTCACACTGGATATCCCCACCGGGGGAAGTTTGACGGTGAGCATTCCCGCTGGGGCGATCACTAGTTCGTCTGACAATCCTAATCCTAACGTGGCATTCTCGGGAAGTTATCCAGTCTCGCCTTGGGCACCTAGACCGAGTCCGACGCCGCGGCCCAACGTAACACCGCCGCCGCGGCCCACTCCGCCTCCTCACATAACACCGGTGCCGCCTCCACCTTCCCCGCGACCTACTCCGATGCCGCGCCCGTAACATCAACCGCGAAGCCTACAGCAAGTTCCGCGGTCGCCGCCTACGCCCGGCGACAGGATTGCTGACTTCCACGTCGTCTTATTTTTCTCCTTTTTTTGGAGCGGATGAGACGAGTTTTTGGAAGCGCGGATCGTTCCGGAGCGGATCGAACATCGGATCGAGCCGGAGCAGCGCGGGAGTCAGCGGGACGTTCGCAGCAAACCCATCACTGGATGGTATCGAGAGTAGTTTTCGTATCGCTTCGATAGCGCGATCGGGTTCTCCGACCTGCGTTACTACGCGGGCGAAGAACTCGATTGCATAGGCACCGTCTATCGCATCTTTCTCGAGCGGCCGTGTGGCGATGGCTCGTCCGGCTAGCGCCAATGCAGCAGCTTTGTCACCAAGAACAGCATTGGTGACAGCCATATCCCCGATGAGCAGGAGATTATCCGGCTGTTCCTTGAGAAAAGGTTCCAGTTCGCTCAACGCCTGTCGCCAACTTTCCTGAGCGGCAGCGCGATCACCGCCAACTTCCTGCGCCCAGCCTAACCAAAAGCGCAGTTCGCCATTGAAAAAGCCCAACGCCGGATCAGGCTTGGCTAGTACTTCCTTTAACCGAGAGATAACCGGTCCGGGATTGCGCTCCAGGATCGCTTGGTAAACTTGTGTTTCCAAAGCACCGGTGTCGTCGGCATTCGGATGCAGCGGAGCGAGAATGGCCGCTGCCCGCGGCAGGTCGCCCTCGCCTTGTGCGATACCCGCCTTTGTAACAAGTGTGTCCATGTCGTCCGGTATAATATTGAGAACCTGATCAAGTTTTCGCAGCGCCTCGGGAAACCGCCGAAGGCACATATAGGACTGGGCGTGTTGGCCAAGAAGATTGACGTTGCGCGGATCGAGCCGCTCCGCTTCGTTGAAGTATGACTCACTCTTGTCCCAATCGCCACGCCTGCGGGTAACATAGGCGAGCGCCTCAGTAATGCGGCTGCTGTTGGGCAACAGCGGTCGCGCCTGTTCAAAGTAGTGCACCGCAACGCCGTAATCCTTTAGGCAGCCGTAGTAGTAGAATCCCTTGGCCAGGATGGCCTCGCCCAGATTGGGCTGAAGAGTGAGGGCGGTTTCAGCTGCCTGCCGGGCGTCTTCACGAAGCGCGTCTGTTGGTTGAAGATTCTGTGTGAGGTATCCCCTCGATTCGATGTCTGACAGCAGTGCCCAGGCAAGCGCGAATTTCGCATCCAACCGCACCGCTTCTTTAAGATATTTCTGTGCACCAAGAAAATTGGCGGGGGTCAGCGTCGTTTTCAGGCTATAAGCCAGACCGCGCAGGTAGGCATCATATGCCTGGGTGTTGTCTGTTGGTTTGGCAGTGATGACTTGCTCTTCCTGACCAGTCAGCTTCGCCCGCAATTGATCGGCGATGCCTTTGGCCACTTCGCTCTCGACCGAAAAGATGTCGGTCAGTTTGCGATCAAAGGTATCGGCCCAAAGATGGGAATCAGTGGCTGCTTTTATTAGCTGTACATTCACCCGCACCGCGTCGGCGCTCTTCTGCACGCTTCCTTCCAGGATGTGGGCGACGCCAAGTTGCCTGGCGATTTCCGGTAAATTTTCCGGGGCGCTTTTGTAATGCTGTGTTGACGTGCGCGAAATCACCTTCAAATCGGCGATCTTCGACAAGCGCGTCAGGATTTCGTCTTGGATGCCGTCGGCAAAGTAGGCGTTCGCTTTGTCTTCGCTCAAATTCGCGAAGGGAAGCACCGCGATGCTTTTTTCTGGCGCAGCCAGCGCCAATTGCGCGCGGCTACTCGAAAACATCGTGATACCCCCGACGATTGCTGCGAGCATGAGTAACGCTGCGATCGCCGCCGCCCAGCGCACTCGCGTTCGGCGTTTCTGAACTGCCTCGAATTTCCGCGGCAGCTTCGCGTTGCCAAATTGATCGTCATAGAGGTTTACGACCGAGACGCGGACGCCGTGTTTTACTTCGCACGAACCAAGATCGTGCAGGAGCGGCCGCCATTTCTCGTATTCTTCGAGGTCTTCAGCCACATGCTTCGAGAGCAAAATATGGCCGGCGTCGCCGCAATCCATCACCCGCTGCGCCATGTTGATTCCAGCGCCCGCCAGATTGACCCTTTCATTTACATCGACCACGCCGCTTACCGGTCCGCTGTGGATTCCCATCCGAAGTTGCAGGCGAGGATGTTCCCTGAGCGCACGGCTGATCTCCACTGCGCATTGCACAGGCTCCTCTGGGTTCGTATAAAATACCAGCGCCATCCCGTCGCCGGTCGGGATTTTAAGCAAGCGGTTCGCGGCTTCGGCTCGTTGAAATTGCTCGGACGCCCGAACAATCTGGTTTAGCTCCTCAACCGCTGCGTGCTGGTCGTTAATAGAAAGCTTCGAATAGCCGACAATGTCGGCGAACAAGACATGCGCGATCTCAAACTGAATCTCTTTTTTAACCTGAGCGGACATATCAGTGGTCCCGCGACCCACACCAAATTATCCCGACCGAACTGCCGAACCAGTAGAAAGCGTCGGAAAGAGCCAATTTCTGTGTTAAATGGGAGATTTATCTCGCCCTGACCTGGCGACGACCAAACTCGTCATAATCGAATGAGAGGATTCACAACTTACTCTTAAGAGCGCAGGGCGAAGCATAACAGCCCGATACTACCCAATCGCCAGCAGAGAAAATGTTTGCACGGCGAGTCAGGTAAGACCCTACATGAAAATTAGGTGCCGCCTGAATAGACAAATCCGCAAATTTCCCTACAAACGCTTGTGTTACGATCTGAATCCGGGGGATAAGGGCAAGGAAAGGTCTCTCGGCGTTTCTCCCCCTCTTTCAGACCTGCAATCGCTGGGTCAACCACTGAGAGAAGTAGAAATTACTTAACACAAGGAGGTAACAACCAATGCCGCGAAATACATTAACCGCTCTTCCTCAACCGATTTTCAATGAGGGAAGTGTCAGTCCGGACCCAACCCGATTTAAGACCGCGCATCCCTCGGACTCCCAGTTGTACAAAGAAATCCAAAAACTTTTGACCAAGGATGTGGTCAGCTTCGGTCCTTCTCGGCTTCCACCTGATGGAATGGTTGCCTTGCAGGATGTTTGGGGACCGCATGGATCAGAGATCATTAAGAATATTCAGTCCGCGGGAAAGATTGTTTTTCACGCCGCTGGGGATACTGGCGCCTCGAATGAAGGCAAGTATGCAAATGAAGTGCGGGTTTGCGATCAATTAAGCAGTGATTGTCGCACGGCAGACGAAGCCAACCGTCCTGTGTTTCTGTTTCAACTTGGCGACGTCGTCTACGACTTCGGTGAATCGCGATATTACTACGATCAGTTTTACGATCCTTTCCGAAATTATCCTGCACCGATTTTTGCAATACCAGGGAACCACGATTCTTTCATCGTGCCAAACACACCAGCGGACGCAACACCCTTGGAAATTTTCGAGCGTAACTTTTGCGCAACCGAGCCTGTAATTACGCCAGAGGCGGCATCATTGCATCGCACAGCGATGACCCAACCCGGCGTTTATTTCACATTGGATGCTCCCTTTGTGCGGATCATTGGTCTCTTTAGCAATGCGTTAGAGGATCCCGGAGTTATCTCTAGCCAGAAGGGGAAGTGGCCCACTGTGCCAGACGTTCAACTGACCTTTCTCGAAGCACAGCTAAATCTCATCAAGAAACAAAAGTATCCCGGGGCGGTGATTCTAGCCATGCACCATCCGCCTTTCAGCTATGCGCCCCCGAAAAAATCCGGTGGCGCCGGGGGCAATCATGGCGGCAGTCCGGCCATGCTGCGCGAGATCGATAGTATCTGCTTAGACGCAGGTGTCTATCCACATGCCTTTTTATCCGGACACGCGCACAATTATCAGCGGTTTGCGCGACGCATTCGTTTTCGTAACCAGCAGTATGAAGTGCCGTTCATCGTATGTGGCGATGGAGGTCACAACGTGAATCGCATGGTCACAGGTAGGGCCGGGCAGCCCCCAAGGGAACCGTACTTCGGAGCTGACGTTCATTATCTCGAAAGTAAGCCAGCCGTGACTTCAACCGGCCTCATCCTGAAACACTACGACGATATGAATTATGGCTATCTACGGATTACTGTTGATAAACAAAAATTGGCCATCGGATTTCATCTGGTCAACGCCGGTCGATTGCCCCAATCCCGCATCGACATGGTCACAGTGGATCTGGCACGCCACACCGTCACGGGCAATTAGCCGGAAGCGATCGTTGGGACGAATTTTAACCGAGCTTTGAAACTAAACCCGCTTGGTGTTGTGGGTGAGAGAACGTGCTCTTCTACGAGCTGGTTTTCAGCGATTTGCTTCGGTGCATTTCGGACAGTGACCTCCGCTCCAGTGGCCGTCCGTCAGATCGGCACGGAAAAAACATACCCCAAACGCTGGCCGCTGTTTGCAATTGGCAGTCGAAAATCTAAAAACTTGTCCTGAGCGAGCGAAGCGAGTCGAATGGATCGGCAATGTCGCTGTTCCAGTAGTTCAACGGATAGAACGGACGTTTCCTAACGGCAAAGCGCCACTTTGCAGGAATTCGCTCCAGGTCATCAGCCTTGCGCGCACCGCTGTATCGAATCCGTCCTTGTTTGCCGTATTCGCTGGCGCTACAACTTGCGTTCAATTGTTCTGCCGCTGCGCTCCCGCTTCGAGTGGGCGTGCCAATCAACAAGAAAGAAAACTAGATGAAGACAATGGCAACAACGATCGCGATCACATTCATCGCTTTCGCGCCCAGAGCCAGTGAAGCAGTGCCCTACATTGCCATGCCCATCGACAACGGCTACGCCATAGATGCTCATGGCAAACGCCAACCGAACGGGTTGTGTGCGCGTGACGTAATTTGGGCGTGTGCCCCGCGATACCCCTTACGGGCGCACTCGAGTGACCCGGCCAATTGGTCGCGCAACCATCGCGGTGACGGTTTGTATCGGCTCGATATTGATTTAAAAACCGGTCGAGTGAGCCGAATTAGAATAGTCAAATCGTCAGGTTCGGCGGTTCTGGACAGAGCCAGCACATGGGCATTTAGCCGATGGGTTTTCACACCCGGCAAGTGGTCAGCAATGATAATACCTACCACTGTGCGCGTAACTTGGGTCCCTGTTCTAATTCAGGACCGATCACTTAACTAACGCGTCTGCACAATTTGCAATCGGGAATCGAAAATCTAAAAACTTGTCCTGAGCGAGCGAAGCGAGTCGAATGGATCGCAAGTGTCCTTGTTCCCGTAGTTCAACGGATAGAACGGAGCTTTCCTAGGGGCAAAACGGCATTTCTGCTAGAGTTCGCTAAGGTCATCGCTAGTGAAAAAATGACTGTCTTCACAGGTATTGAACAACTGTTATCACCATCCCGGGGTAATCACGGCTCTGCCCATTTTATCCAGCCGGGTGAGACAAAAATCAGCGGCCTTTTTAGCTAGCATGAGCTTATCACCGATTTGCCCATGTTCCTGCAGTTCGTAAACGGAATTAAAGCCATGCTGTGGACCGTGTCGACGGTAAGGAGACGAAATTGTCTTGACACTCTTATGGGAAATAGGAAATCTCCCTCCATTCTAGAAAATTCGGGGCGGGGTTTTTGATCACTAATCGGGGCCGCAACACATCTCTGCTTCCACATCATCCTATGACCAAAAGAATCATTCTATCTCTCACACTCACCAGTCTGTTCACACTGGCAAGAATATCCTCCGCACAAACACTCACGCCGCTTGTTCATCAACCGCCAGGCGGCGCAAACCTCGCCTTTCAGCTGACCGACGGAACCGTGATGTGTCAGGCCAATAGCTCACAGGATTGGTATAAACTGACGCCGGATAATACCGGAAGTTATGTTAATGGAACCTGGACGCGGCTGGCTTCGCTCCAGCCGGGCTACATACCCGATGATTTCGCGTCGGCCGTCCTCGCCGACGGCCGGGTCGTCATCACGGGCGGCGAATATAATAACGGCCAGTTTACCCTTACAAATCTGGGTGCGGTCTACGACCCGATCGCGAATACCTGGACTCCGCTCGCGGCTCCTCCAGGTTGGGATTTTATTGGTGATTCTCCTTCTGTGGTTCTACCGGACGGCCGATTCGTCGTTGGACGTAAGCTGGATATGCAAGTCGCAGCGTTAGACCCGGCAACGTTGACGTGGACGCTTCTCGGCAACGCAGGAAAGAGTGACTTTAATGCCGAGGAAGGGTGGACCCTGTTGCCCGATGGCACGATCTTCACTTTCGACGTACAGAACGCGCCCAATTCAGAGATTTACAATCCGTCCACTCAAACCTGGCAAAGCGCCGGGAGCACGCTGGTCGATTTGCACTCGCCTTCTCCGTTCGGGTGCCTCCACTATGGGCCGCACGGTCAGTTTTGCTATTTCCCACCGGGCGAAGTTGGCCCGGGAATCTTACTAGCCGATGGCCGCGTATTCTGCACCGGGTCCAATTCTCAGGCTGGCCCTGGACATACAGCACTCTATACTCCCTCCACCGGCACCTGGGCTGTCGGTCCCGATTTTCCTAACGGTGACAATGCGGGGGATTCTTTCGCGGTCCTTCTGCCCAATGGGAACGCCCTGGTCGAAGGCGTAAGCGGAAGACTTTACGAGTTTGATGGAACGAATTTCAACCCCACGCTCACCGCTCCCGGTGCATTGATCATCCTTCCGACCGGCCAGGTCCTGGTCAGCAACGCAACGTTCGCGCAAGTCTACACCCCAGCCAACACGAGCTTCCCGAGGAGGTGGGCCCCAAGGATCAGGCAGTTCCCGGCTACCGTCGTGCGTGGGTCGACTTACAGGATTACCGGACAACAGTTCAACGGTCTGTCTCAGGCGGCCTCGTTCGGTGACGAATTAGAAACCGCTACCAACTATCCGTTGGTCAGGATCACCAACAACGCAACGGGCCATGTCTTCTACGCCCGGACTCATGGGCACAGTACGATGGGGGTTGCAACTGGCCGGGCTAGAGTCTCGACCAACTTTGATGTTCCAGCAGCCGCCGAGACAGGCAGCAGTTCTCTTGAAGTGGTCGCGAACGGAATTCCTTCCCAGCCGGTAACGATCACGGTGAACTAGGAAGATTCAGGCAAGGCTCTGACCAAATAGAAGTGGGACGAGATTTCGTTCGTTAAATTGTAGGGCAAGCGCTCCGCTTGCTTCAGATTGCTGAGACGGTAGGCGACGCCTCGGAACTTACTTTCTTTTCCCGATCGCTGAAATTGGGAGTGAGCCTTGCGGTTGGCGTCGGTGCGACTG
>QHOX01000159.1:0-9119 GCA_003219465.1 Verrucomicrobiota bacterium
GTAACGTGGATGCATTAGGCTCTGCGCGAGATCTCCATCATTTGTGAGAAGAAGCAGACCTTCGGTTTGTGCGTCCAGGCGCCCAATGTTGAACAGCCGCGAGAATTTTGCCGGCAGCAAATCAAAAACAGTATCGTGCGCGTGCGGATCTTTCCGGGTCGAAACGAATCCGGCGGGCTTGTGCAACATGATGGTGAGTGGCGGCGCGACGTGAACAAGTTTGCCATTCACCTTGACGTGGTCGCGCTCGCCCGGTTGCGCGCTGAAGTCAGTGCAGGTTTTACCGTTGATAGTGACCCGGCCCGCCGCGATCAATTCATCGCAATGCCGACGCGACCCAATACCCGCAGCGGCGAGGAAGCGATTTAAGCGCATTAAACGAGCTTAACGGCCCGCTTCAACGCTTCAACGTGCTAAACGTCGGGCTTTGTCTTCGGCAGGCCGATCACTTTCTGACCGTCCTTCCACTGGCTGCGTTTCTTGAGAAGTTCAACGCGCTCGAAGCGTTTCAAAACATTGCGCTTCGCTGCAATGGTGCTGGCACCTTTTAAACTGCGATGTTGCGACATAAATTCGTTGAACCCGTCAAGGATTGAAGGAGAAGTGAGCCCGCACATTAGCGCGACCCGGTCTTTTTTCAAGAACGCGTAACAAACGAATGAACTCGTTTTACAGCTGATTGCTAAGCACAACGTACGTGCCGGATGTAGTGACCTGGTGATAAACGTGAAACCGGCTGGTAACTCTCTCTTTCCAGTAGTCCGCCCGGCTTTGCTCCACAATCAGGTACACCGCATCGGCTTGACCCCATTTGTCCAGAACCGCTTGTTCGTTCAGAAAAATATCGGTGGCGGGTGCTCCGATCGGAGCTTCCTTCCGGGCATTTTGGTTAACAAAAAAGAATTTTCGATTCAGATAAAAAATAAGGCTGCTGCTGTCGTCCAGCGGCCCTTCAAATACCGCGTGGCCCCCTGTCCCCAAGCGGGGATTCAGGTAACGGGCGACATCGGCGAGTGAGAAATAAGGCGACGTTTTCGCGACGCCCACCACCATGCTGAGCCCGGCTGGGATCATCGAGGCCGCCAGAGAGACAGCCGCGAGTTTCCCGCGCTGTTTGAAAATGAAGTAGAGGGCTATGATCGAGAAAAACACCAATGACACAGCCGTAATCATGAGCATGGGCCGCAGGGCTAACCACGCGGACACAGGCATATCATGCAAGGCTCTCCACGCGGTCCAGCGCGCGTCCATTACTCCCCAATTTCCGTTTAAAGCACGCGCGGCCCGCGTCACGAACATCGCTCCCCCTGCAAGGATCAGGCCAACAACACCCACAGCGATCGCGCCGACAGCGCGCACTGATTGAGGAGTCCGGTCCCAAGCCATGGCTGCCCAGAGCGCAAATGCGCTCCACATACTCATCGAATAGTAATCCTGTCGCTGTCCCAAAAAAAGCAATGGAACGAACACGACGCCCATCCAGCAAAGAAGTAATGCATCGCCGAAACTGATTTCGCGCGGCCGCACCACACGGCGCCAGGCAAAAATCACACTCGGCAGCAGCGCGATCGACCATGGAAACCACCAGGCCACATGCAGGATCACAAATTGATAGGCGGGTACGCCGAGGAAATCGTCCGTTTCATCGGTAAGTCCCCGCAGGTGTCCCAGCCATTCGGACCTGACCAAATAACGAAAGTAGTGCGGGAAATGCCATTGCACCCAGATGTGCCATGGCGCCAGGATCAAAAGGAAAATCGCCGCGTACTCCCACCGGAGCAGCGCGCGAAATCGTATCCTCGCTTCGCGATAAAAAATCGACAGCAAAACGAAAACTACAACGGGGTAAACGATGCCGAGCAAACCTTTCGTTAGGCAGGCTAGTGCGGCGAAAATCCAGACACCGGCGAACCACACGCGCCGATGGCGTCTCCGTTCGTAGCCGCATATTCCGCAGAACATCGCGCCGGCCATGAACGCGCTGACGAGCGGTTCGGGCATCACAATGCGCGCGAGAAGAAACGTGCCGCAGAAGCTGAGATAAATCAGACCGGCAATGAAACCGCGCCAGTAATCCGAGATCTTTTCGCCAATCAAAAAGATCAGTGCAACCGTGGCTACGACGGCCACCGCAACAGGCAGCCGAGCCGCTGCCTCATTCACGCCGAGAATTTCGTATGAAGCAATGATGAGCCAGTAGAGCAACGGCGGTTTTTGCAGGCGCGGTATGCCATTGTTCGTCGGAAGCAACCAGTTATGGCTCGCCGCCATCTCGCGCGCTGCTCCGGCGTATTGGCCTTCGGTCTCACTGTAGAGATCTCCGGTGTCAATAGTCACGACATGTAACAGCGCCGCGAGCGCAATCAGAATTACGAGCAGAGCATGCCGCGTGGGCGGCGGCGGCAGCGCTGGCGGTTCCAGCAGCGTCTCTTCGAGGCTTAAAGTGCGGGCGCTTGCGGTCATTGCACACATTCTCCACCAGGAACCGTTCCGGCCCGAGATTCGCGTTCGCGATGTTCGCTGGATTTGGCTTTGTTGTACGTTTTCCAATGCTCAGGCAAGCGCAGCAATCTTCCCGTCGGCATCTCAATTAACGCGAGCATCTGGCGGCACTCGGCGATCAACCTGTTGTCTTGCGGACGCGTGATTCGGAATGCGCACCAGAATCGCGCGCGCTCTACGCGATCCAGCCAGCCCTCAATCACCAGCCGGTCGCCGAGCCTCGCCGCGCGTCGATAATCGATCTCAGTGCGGACCACGACCGGATACGTTTGTTTTTGCGCCATTTCCGTCAGCGCGAGCCCAAGCTCCCCCGCAAGGTGTGTGCGCGCGATCTCGATGAAGCGCAGATATGCGATATTGGATACAACGCCACCGCAATCGGTGTCGAAAAACATCACCTGCACGTCTGTGCGAATACGGGGGGCCATGGCCGATTTCACATTTCCAGTCTAAATTAGATTTGAGCGTTCCGTTCCGCACGTTTTTTTGCTCAAGAGTACGAAACAGCATGATCCTACTGGCTTCCCAACACAGCTGCGGTACCCGGGCCCGACTGCTTTCGGTGGCCAAGTTGATCCTACTACTCCATGCTAGTTCGGTCGCAGCAACCGCAGGTTCGTTGACATTCGCGGGAGTCGCTTTTTCTCCAGGCTCAACCATCAAGGCTAATGTCCCGTTGACTGCACAAGAAAAATCGTTGGCCGCCCAGGGCGGGAACGCTGTGCCGCCGAATGGCGTGGCCATGCTCGCCACTCCGTCGAATTTCGATCCGCGAAAGAGTTGGCCCGTTTTGGTGACCTGCTCCACGAGCGATTTCAAACGTCAGAATCGCGATGATCTTGTCCAGTTCTATCGGACAATTGGACTCAGTGAGGGCTGGGTGCTTTTGGCGGGAGACGGGCCGCAGCACGCGCGGAACGACACCGCCGCGTGGCGTGGCGCAATGACGCTCGCGGCTGCTGATGCGCTGCATCGCAGTTTTCCCGGATCGGACAGGTGGCCGGTCGCGTGTGCGGGATTTTCGGGAGGAGGAAAGGGTGTTGGTTACGTTGCCCCTCTGCTCGCGAGGAATGGCTGTCGCATCGCCGGCATATACATGACCGGGGCAAACGAAGACCACTTGAGCGATGGATACGCGCGGATACAGCCCGGCGCGAGTTTTCTTAATACGCCAATCTATATCAGCGCCGGTCACGATGACCGAATCGCGACTGTAGAGCAGCAATACACCGTCGCCGGATCAATCAAGCGAACCGGGTTCAATCGAATGCGAATCGGGACCTTTCATGGCGGGCACGAAGTAAATGATGGACAAACTTCAGTCGCTTTGCGCTGGTTCCGCGAACTGGCGAAGTAGGACTCATTTCTGAATAATCCCAAAGCGCCGCACCACCAATCGCCCGAACGAGCTCAAGTGCGCGTCAAACATGCGTGCCGGTGCAGCCCCTGATTGCATCGACGAGCCCGTGAGGATCGTCAGTGCCGAGCGCGAATTTTCGACCGTCGCGTAACGTGATCCCTACGGCGTCGAAGCCAGAAACATTGTAAAGCCAGCCGTACGGAGTCAGATGAATTCCCCAGCCATACCACAATCGAATGCGAATGGGCTCGCATCGGACAATCTCCGCAAGCCCCACTCTCTTGCGGATTGCGCCAATACCAAACAATGCATCGAGAGTTTCTCCGTCGATTGTAATCCTGAGTTTGTAGAACAGAACGAGGCAAACCAACAGGATGATCGAAACGACCACTGGGGGCCCCCGATGAGGCGATGATCCTATGAATCCGCCGCTAGCAATCACAATGATCGGGAGAAGCGACCAAATGATTACGTGACCGATTTGTGTGTGCTCGTATCGCGTCACAGAAGTTTGTCTCCGGGCGGGGGCGGACTCGCTGCTTGCTGAAATTTCTCCAACGACTTCACTAAATTCCCGGGCAACGGGCGGACGCGATCGAATATCCGCGCGGCGAGCGGTTTGGCCGTGGTGTACCCGGCGGCGAACATTTCCAATCGCGCATCGAGATTATCGATGTAGTGAAGCGCCATCGCTTCGGGCGTTTTCGGCGCAACCGGGGAACCGAATTCCGGCTCGCCGTGATGCGCGCCGATCAAATGCAACAGATGCATGCGCACATCTTCCGATGCCGGTAAGAGATTCTTCCACGCATCAGCGTTTTCCACGCTCAATCTTCTCCACAAGGCGTTCACCAATTCGAGTCCGATCGAGATGTGTCCCATCAGTTCGCCCAGCTCGTCATAATTCATGACGAAGCCGTTCTCCGGCAATGCGTTCTCCCAGAGTTTTCCGGAGTCGTGGAAAAGAATTCCCGCCAGCAAGAGGTCGAGGTTCAGTTCGGGGTAAACCGGCGCGATCTGCTTGGCGACGCGCATCATTTGTGCTGTGTGCTCGACCAGTCCGCCGCGCCGCGCGTGATGGTAATTGCGCGCGGCCGCCGTGCGCCGGAACCGGTCGCCCCATTCACTGAGAAAAGCTTCACCCAACGCGACCAACCGTGGATCCCCGATCCCGGCCACAGTTTGCCTGACGAATTCGAAATCGGACGCCTGTTTGGCACGTAAATCTGCGGGGCCTTGGAGTAATTCGTTCTTTTCCTGCTCTGTCAATGGCCGCACCGTCCACTTGCGGGCGTCAAGTCCGTATTGCGACTGGTAAAACTCCGCGGTGAGCTCGACGAAATCGTGACTGGTTAACGCGCTGCACGTTTTGTACGCAGGATGATCGCTCCAGACGCGCAGCGTCATCCGGTCGCATGCGTCGGCCAACGTAAGCTCGCAATACGGCTGCTGTTCGCGCGTGAGCTTCGGCGTCGCGCTTTCCACCTGCACATGCACGCGTGCAGACGTCGTTCCATTCTGCGTCGCGCGTCGAATTTCCGTTAGCGTTAGCAAGTTCATCGTGTTGAAAATGTATCATGACCCGCAAGTCGCGCTGTCGTCAGCGCAGACAATTTTACCGCGCAGGGAAAGTCCACTGAGGACAGCGGACGCTACAACATTTAGGTTCCATGCTCCCATGTTTCTGAAGCGTCTCGAATGCAGCGCGTGCGGACTTGAGCACGAATGGTCTCGGCTACAAAATCTTTGTCGCTCCTGCAACAAACCGCTGTTTGCAATGGTGGATCTCGCCGCGGCGAGTCGAACCCTGACCCACGAGACATTGTTCGCGCGGGAAAAATCGTTGTGGCGTTATCGCGAAGTGTTGCCGTTGCCATCCGATGTTGAGCCAGTCTCGTTAGGCGAAGGCGGAACGCCGCTGCTGCGTGCACAGAGTTTGGATCAAGACGTCGATCTATGGATCAAAGATGAGTCGCTCAATCCGACGCAGAGCTTCAAGGCACGGGGAATGAGCGTCGCCGTTTCGATGGCAAAATATCTCGGCGCAACAAAGCTCGCGGTCCCCAGCGCGGGTAATGCTGGCGGCGCGCTCGCTGCGTATACAGCTCGGGCCGGTGTCGAGGCACACGTCTTCATGCCGCGTGACACACCGCGCGCGAACCTTGTCGAATGTTGCGAGCTTGGCGCTCACGTCACGCTAATCGACGGATTAATCACCGATTGCGCTGCGGAGATCGCCCGGCGCAAAGCAACTGAAGGCTGGTTCGAGATGTCCACGCTCAAAGAGCCGTATCGCCTCGAAGGAAAAAAGACGCTCGGCTACGAATTAGCAGAGCAACTGAACTGGCAATTGCCGGATGTAATCCTTTATCCGACCGGCGGCGGCACTGGACTGATCGGGATGTGGAAAGCGTTCGATGAAATGGAAACGCTCCGCTGGCTCGGGAAAAAACGGCCGCGCATGTTCGCGGTGCAAGCTGCCGGTTGCGCGCCGATCGTTCGCGCGTTCGAGTCCGGAGAGAAAACAGCCGCGGAACTTGCCGACGCGCACACGATTGCATCTGGTCTGCGCGTGCCCAAAGCGATCGGCGATTTCCTGATCTTGAAAACTCTTCGCGACTCCAACGGCGGCGCGATCGCGGTCGATGACGAAGAAATGATCCGCGCCGCACGCGAGGTTGGAGCTAACGAAGGTCTTTTCGTTTGTCCGGAAGGGGCCGCCTGCGTTGCAGCTTTGAAACTGCTTCGCCGCGCCCGGAAAATCGCGTCCGGTGAACGCGTGGTGGTTTTCAACACGGGTTCTGGAATCAAATACCTCGAAGCGTACTGATCGATCAGCCTTGCTTCCCGACGAAGATAGAGATGCGTTTTGCGAACGCCTTAAATGGCTCCGCGTAGAACCGCCGTCCGAGTTCTAGTGCATCCCGACGCAGTCGTTTGCAGCGTTTGCCAATCAATTTCTGGAGTTGCGCCAGTTCGCCGGCCAACGCTTCATCTCCGCTTTCCTTCTCCAAACGCGCCAGAAGAAAATCGAGATCGTGCTCGCGACCAAGCAATTCGCCGAGGACCTCCGCGTCGTGGGCCATCTCTTCCAGAACCACGCGGTTGAGCGGCTGCAAAATGCGCAATTGATACCAAATGTCTTTAACTCGTTTGCGCCACTCATGAAAATTTTCCGGTACCGGATCATCAATTGTTTTGGCGAGCTCCCGTTGCCCGCGCTTATAAATCTTGGCGACTGCCCCGCAAATCTGTTTCCAGGTGAGCCCTTCCAGCGGCCAATCCAGGAGACGTGCCTTCACGCGCTCCAGTTGCGGGATTGCCTGAGTTTGCCAACCGGCAAACGCTGCAGAAAAACTCTCGCGTTCGAGCAACAACAATTCTTCGGTGCGTGGAAACAATTGTTGTTCTGGATGTTTCACCGCTTGATCGCGCAATTCGACGAAGGTTTGCAGTCGCACCTGCGAATCGCGCAAGTCGGACACCAGTCGTCCGATCTTGCGCACGCAACGATCCTCGCAGGCGTGGCAATTTTTCCCGACCTCCCCGGCCGCAAGCCGCATCGCCGCGCGTAATTTTTTCAAGTGCTTCCGCACTTCGTGCACAGTGACGCCGCGTTGTTTGGCCGGGTTTTCACACCGGTGAAGGGCCGAGTCGATTTGTTCCCGAAAAACTCGTTTGAGTCCTTCGGACAGGGGTTCGCGCAATTTCAAACGGAAGCCCATGGCGTTTGCTATTTTAGAGCGAGCCGCACGTTGCTGTAGCGCTTTTCACCGGTCACTTCCCGCCCAAACCACCAAGGCGCCTTGAATCTGCGACAGCTCGCGCGATTGGGAAATTCCACCTCAGCCACGACAAGACCTGCATGTCGGCCACGATAAATATCGAGCTCGATCATAAGGTTGTCCCAGGGAATTTCGTAACGCACCTTTCGCAGTCTTCTCCCGGCGGTACCAGGCCAGAGCGCTGCGAACTGTTTCGGGCTCAGCTTGATCTCGCGTTCTTCACGATGGCTGTCACGACGGACCTTGAAGGTCAGCGATGCAGTGTGGCCTCGCTTTCGAAGGCGGACCTGTCTGCCGGCCAATTCGGTTGCCAGATAGCCTTGCTCGATAACAAAGCTTCGCGACCGTTTCAGGTCGTCCGGCAACCATTTGACCAAAAATCTTCGTTCAATTTCGCGATTGTGTCGCGTTCGATTGTTTCCTCCCACAAGCTGGACATCGTAAACGCGATGCGTTCGGTGTCGAGACTTTCGCGCTTAAGCCACGGCAACCATTGGTGAGCAGTTGAAGGGTTGAAGCAGTCGTTGTAGGGCGTTTGTGTCAAACGCACCGGCGTCTCGCAGGGACGCCCCACAATTTCAATTGCTCACCAAGCTCTGCTTCGGCCGCGCTGAATCGATCGTCGGAGCGACTGTACATCCGCTCGCGGCGTGCGGATGGTAATCGACCAGCGCGATCATGCCATCGTGGCCTTCGACCAGCGCCGTGCAGCTCTCAACCCAGTCGCCGCAGTTGTAATATGCGACCCTGCCAAATTCGCGGATCGCTGCGCTGTGGATGTGCCCACAAAGCACTGCGTCCACGCGGTAGCGTTCCGCATAATGAGCCACAGCGGCTTCGAATTTACCGATGAAGCTCACAGCGTCCTTCACTGTTCGCTTGGCGTACGCGCTGAGCGACCAGTAGCCGAGACCGAAACGGCGCCGAACGAAATTGATGAGGGGATTAAGCGAGAGCAAAAATTGATAACCAAGATCACCCGCGAAGGCGAGCCACTTCACATTTTGCACGACAGTATCAAGTTCGTGACCGTGAATGATCAAGATGCGTTCGCCGGAGGCGGTCACGTGAATTGCGCGCTCCGCGATTTCAATATTTCCGTAGGCGCCATAGAAGGTCGTCACCAATTCGTCGTGATTTCCCGGGATGTAAACCACGCGTGTGCCCTTTCGCGCCTTCCGCAGAATTTTTTGGATCACATCATTGTGCTGTTGTGGCCAATAAATTGCGCGCCGCAGCGACCAGATATCGATCAGGTCGCCCACGATGTAGAGAGTGTCGAAATCCGTCTCGCGCAGAAAATCCAGCAACGCAGTGGCGTTGCAGCCACGGGTGCCCAGGTGCGTGTCGGAAATCCACGCGGCGCGATAGCGCTTCGGTGCTTGAAATTGCCGTGACGATTCGCCGAACGAGAAACGTTGCTGCGCGTTGATAGTTCGTGCTGAATCGCGTCGGGGGAGAGTCAACGCCGG
>QHOX01000159.1:9141-9971 GCA_003219465.1 Verrucomicrobiota bacterium
AAAACAATTAGCGTTACATTTGTGTGGCAAAACGACCTCGAGAGTTGTGTTCGGCGCTCACGGAGTGACGCGCACTACCATCCGCGTCAGAAAGGTAGGGCCGGGCAATCCTCTGCCCGCCGCCATGTCCAAAAATGAGCGGGCGCCCCGCAAAGGCTCGATGCAGGGCGCCCGACTTTCAGTTTCGCCTTAACCTAACCTGTGCTTCCAAAAATGTCCGCGACTGAACCGACTCGCCCGGCGCATGCATTAACGTTGCACAGCGCGGTGACAACCAGATGGCGATCGCGAAAAAAACTCGTGACGTTTCCGTGCCACCTTCGCGAAGTCCGCTCGTTCAATGGCTCCGCCAAAACTCGGCAGCAGAAATGGCAGCTGACTCAGCGGGGCAAGCATGGACAGAAAGCAGACTCAGGCTTACTAATGAATCATGAGGCCGCAGTCCTCCGCTGCTTTCTGGTTACTGACCGTTGCTACTTGCGCTTGCGCGGCTTCCTGGGACGACGATTCACTTTATGTCTCGTTAGGCCCGCGAAACGGTTACTACATCGTACGACCGGATTCGCGCTTGTTTTACCAACTCGGCCTTTATGAAGCGCCTGTGATCGATACTGCCGATCCGCTGCGCCACGGATACGGAGCGGACGCGCTTGCGTTTCGATTCAATCGAAATGGCATATTAATCGCGCCTCCGGCTTACATCGCACAAGAGTCGCCGAACGACTTTTATACGCGGCGAATTGGATCGCTTGCTCTTGGCCACGCAACTGTGCATGATGTAGAAGCTCTTTTTGGTGGTGCGCATAGTTTCGCATCGCGCCCAGTCGGTT
>QHOX01000159.1:10086-11148 GCA_003219465.1 Verrucomicrobiota bacterium
TGCAGAATCATTGAGACAGATTTGGAGTGAGTGATCGAGTCAGATACTGGACGATCACGCATCTCGTTTTAGATTCGTTCGATGCCAGTGGCGATTTTGTTGGCGGTCCTTTTCACGGCGAGCGCTTCCGCCACGGGGGGCGCGATCAGCGTTACCAGCCCCGAGCACCCGCAGACATTCTCGTACGGCGAAGTGATTTGGCACGAACTGTATGTCGGCAGCGGCGGGGAATTAGCGGCGCGGATTACGTTTAGTAACATGTCTTATGCCGGCGACGATAATCCGCGTAGAGATGAGCCGTTCGACTTTCGCTTTCCGGGTGTCCAATTCCATCCCGCACAAGGTGCTTTTTTGCGCGTAGCCGCCACGGCGAACTGATCCCAGTCGCCAGGTTTTGTAATGATCTGGTCTGCGGCCGGATTGATTTGGCGCCGGGTACAAAAATCTATTTGCCCAAAGAAAGTGGTCGGGTCACCGCCACTTTGACGGCAACCGATTACCCGCGCGTGGGAACACGTTGGATCCAGATGGATAACAACTTTTCGCTGCAAAATCTTTTGATCGCGCTCTTCAGAGAGTTCCCCGTGCAATCGGACAACTGATAATATCCGGAACGTTGGCGGACTGCGCTCAAACTGCGCGGGACCTTTGTGGCATCTCCATCGCCCGGATGCGGCGCTTAATTCTTTTGTCCTATGGTCGATACCAAGTCGAGGATCAGCGAATCGATTTTGCGCAAGTCTTTGCGACGGCCTTTTTCGGGTTTCAATTTGCGATTGCGAACAATAATCGTGAGATCGCGGATCTGGTGCAGCATTTCCCGAGGCAGCTGTTCGATTGGGCCATAGGACCTGAGCGCAGCCAGGCAAATGAGTAGATCATTTTCGAGGCGAGTGATGTATGCCTTCGCAATCATACGCAGATCGCGATGTAGCGCGCGAAGTTCGGATTCAAGCATCGTCACCGGTGACGATTCCGGTGATCTTCCGCGACGGGCGCGTTTGCGCTTTGCCTTCACTTTCATGCGCCAGCAGTGATCGCGGTGTAGTGAAAAGCCCGCCG
>QHOX01000387.1 GCA_003219465.1 Verrucomicrobiota bacterium
GAGGCGTTTACCCATTTCTTGCGATAACCCATCGTGTCAATGCAAATATTCTTGTGGTCGAAGGGTGGATACACGAATATGGAATTCGGGCGGCGGTAAAGGAATTTCAAAGTAACCACTATGAGCACGTCTTTACGACGGGCGGACCGGTAGCGGGCTCTGGAGGATACATCAATGATTTCTACACCTCTGCCAGTGTGGGCGCGGACCTTTTGAAAAAATGGGGCCTTCCAGATGAACGCCTCCAGATGGTCCCTTCCCGTGTGATGGACCGCGACAGAACCTACGGGTCGGCCGTTGCACTGCGAAACTGGTTTCGAGAGCATGACATGGTTGTTCGGAGCGTCAATGTTATGACCGAAGATACGCACGCCCGCCGAACGCGCCTCCTCTTTGAAGAGGCTTTGGGAAAGAGTGTTACAGTCGGGATCATCGCTGTGCCCAATCCGGATTATGATGCGCGGCGTTGGTGGCGTTACAGCGATGGTGTTCGAGAAGTCATAGGCGAGAGCATTGCCTACATCTATGCCAGGTTCTTCTTTTATCCGTCGGTATCATCATCCAACAAACAGGCGGTGCAAACCGCTCCGGCATCTCGTTAGTATTAGTATTGAACAATGAAAATAGCTGTTGTCGGTCTCGGCTACGTAGGGCTACCGCTGTCGCTTCAATTTGCTCGCTCGTGCGTGAGTGTGTTGGGCCTGGATGTTGACGCTAAGAAAGTTCAGCTTCTCAATAACGGGCAGAGCTATATAAAGCACATCGAGCCATCGGCCATTGCCGAGTTAGTCAGATCCGGGAAATTCTCCGCCTCCACGGAATTTAGCCGGATCAAAGAGGTGGAGGCGGTAATCATTTGTGTGCCAACACCGCTTACGAAGAATCGCGAGCCGGATCTGTCGTTCATTAGGCAAACCGGCCGGTCGATCGCGCCGCATCTCGCAAAGGGAGCTCTGGTGGTTCTGGAATCGACCACTTACCCAGGGACGACCGATGAGGATTTGCGCACGATCTTGGAAGAAAGATCGGGAATGAAAGCAGGCTCGGATTTCCACCTCGCTTTCTCCCCGGAACGGGAAGATCCAGCTAACGAGCGAAACAAACCGAAACAGATTCCGAAAGTCGTGGGGGGGTACACTCAAGCCTGCCTGGATCGCGCCATGGTGCTTTATAGCAAAACCATCGACAAGGTTGTGCCTGTTTCTTCGTGTCGCGTCGCCGAAGCGGCCAAGCTTCTGGAGAATATTTTTCGTAGTGTAAATATCGCACTGGTCAATGAGCTGAAGCTGGTTTACGGCGCGATGGGGATTGATATTTGGGAAGTCATAGAAGCGGCCAGAACGAAGCCATTTGGGTTTATGCCGTTTTATCCCGGCCCTGGGCTTGGCGGGCATTGCATCCCGATCGATCCATTCTATCTCACATGGAAGGCTCGCGAATACGGTCAGCACACGCGTTTCATTGAGCTTGCCGGTGAGATTAACACACGGATGCCAGAGCACGTCGTGCACGCGGTCGCAGATGCACTCAACACCCGACGCAAAGCCATCAAGGGTTCCAAGATTCTGATCCTCGGTCTGGCCTATAAGCCTAATGTGGATGACGAGCGTGAGTCGCCCAGTTATGTCTTGATGAAGTTGTTAACGGAACGAGGCGCGGAAGTGGCCTATTACGATCCGTATGTCCCTGTGATCAAGCCAACCCGCGAGCACCCGCAATTTGCCGGAAGAAAATCCGTCCAGTGGCACCGCGCCACAATAGAAAACTTCGATGTTGTTCTTATCGCCACCAATCATTCGTGTGTGAACTATCATGAATTGGGCGAGTGGGCGAGATGCATTGTGGATACTCGAAACGCCATGGCCGGCGTCTCTGTTGCACCCGGAAAAGTGTGGAAAGCATAGGCACTCATGAGAGAAATGAAGTTACCACGACACAAGGTTTTTCCCTCGTATTCACCGCTCGGCCTCACATGAGTTTCACAGTTTGGCTGATTGGCTTCTTCTTTACACTTGGTTTGGCTTATCTCTTCCAGAAGATCCTTGGGAGAAGCTACTGGCGCTCTTGGCGATCATTATCGTCTGGCCGTTGGTTCTCGGGGGACATGCTTCGAGGAATGCTGAAATGAACGGCCGCTTCGTCCTTGCATCGCGAGTCTCGCCGCCGCAAGGCCGCACGGTGATGGTGCGCTCTGGCGGTTTGGTGTTCTCGGCCGCATTACGTCGAAGCGGATGGTCGTTGATCTCTCGTTCTGGTGAGACTTCGATGCCAAATCCGCCGGAGGAATGGTGGCTGGACGACGCTTTGGCGAAGGAAATGGGGTTGGACATCGACGCAATTGAGGCTGAACGGTGAACGCTGATAATTTAGGCCGCTTACTTCCGGTCGCTGAAGGCGGGCAAGATGGCGGTCTTTTTCCAGCGCGCCTGGCCTTCGTGTCGAGGCTGGCGTCGCTGGGACCGCAAAGCGAAATCTGTTTTAGGTTTCACCGCAGAACTCTTATGAAAGCTACGGGTGCAAACGGCCAACGCACAGAGACCGCCCGCCACCTAAGCTGGAAGAGTTGGATCGAGTACACGGAACGGTTTTATTACTCGGCGAGACAGTTTTTCACAGCCCCTACCTAAACAATTCACAGTTATTCACAGCGCACCCCCTAAAAAAAAATCTTAGAAAAAGTGTTGACACCCTATATCCATTCTAATACTACCGACGCAGGCGTATCGCGAGGATCACCGATAAGCCGCAATTATGAAAGGTACCGGGACGCTTTTGCTTGCCCTGTTTTTGGGCGTTTGTTTCGCCTCGCACTGCGAGGCGACGGTTTACTATTCCGACGGGACAGCGGCGAGTGTTCAGTCTATGCACAATAACCAAGCGCAGAACGGCGACACCATTACGCTGCCGGCAGGAACGTTTACTTGGTCAACGGGCGTGAACCTCTCCAAGGCGATCACGTTGCAAGGTGCGGGGGTAGGCGTCACGATCGTCAAGGACGGCGTGCAATCGGGGCAACTGATCGCCTGGTCACTGGCTGCTGGTCTGCCTTCGCGCCTCACCGGGATTGAATTTCAAGATGGCGGTCGCTCGGTAACTGCTGATGCGCCGGACGGGATTCTGCACGTTAATGCCTCCAACACCGATGGCAGCTCATTTCGCTGGGATCATTGCAAATGGAGCGACATGAATGGGTTTACGGTCTTTGATACGGTGATTGGAGTGATCGACCACAATACATTTACAAAGAGCAATAAGCATCTCACAACCTACAATTACGGCAGCAGATGGAACAATGCATCAGGCAACTGGGGCGATGGTTCTTGGGTAGCGCCGACTAATTTCGGCTCCTCAGAGTTTTTGTTCTATGAGGATAACACTTTCACCAGCAGCGACCCGGTATACATAGAGTTCGGGACGGACGCCTTGGCGGGTGCGCGGTTCGTGGTGAGGCACAACACGATCACCAATTGTTTGATAGGCGACCACGGAACGGAAAGCGGGGGACGCATTCGCGGGAGCAGAGCTATGGAGGTTTATAACA
>QHOX01000160.1 GCA_003219465.1 Verrucomicrobiota bacterium
TATCACGCGAACCTGGGAAAGGGCTTTGATGAAAAATGCGTAAAGTTTCTCCGCGTCAACTACGATGGGCTGGTGGAGCGCGTCAGACAGGGCGGCACCGATGAGAAAATTTTGAATTGGTGTTTCACGGTCGGCCGCAAACCATCTGACGACGACGTTTACGTCTGGAATGAATTCATGCGCAAACGCGGGTGGAACGACGAAGTTTCGGAAATTGTAAACCGCCGGAAAGCGGAGGCGGGAATGTCCGATAGATCGGACATCCAGACGTCATTCCAATTTATCGATGCGGACGAAGGACGTCTGCCGAAGAGCTGGTAACATTGCTGCTGGCCTCGCGCTTTTCACAGATTTCTGCACCGACCCAGACCGAATTCTTCGTACTATAACGGCACCGTTTTTGGTGTGCTTGTGTTTTCTGCTCCCCGTCCGAAAAAGTTTCGGTTAAGATAGCCAGTTGATGGACGCGAATTCCGAACTCGAGGTGTCGACGCGAAAAGCGGCTGAAGCAGGGAATGTCCAGGCGATGTCCAATCTCGGCGGGCTGCTCTTGGTGAAGGGCCAATACGAGGAGGCCGAACGCTGGTTCCGACAGTCAGCAGAGCGTGGGGATCCGACCGGTATGAGCAATCTGGCGGCGCTCCTGTCTGATCGCGCGCCAGCCGAAGCTGAGACTTGGCTGCGGCGCGCCGCCCCACACCGTGAAACTCAGGCACTGCACAATCTCGGGTTCATGCTCCATCAGCGCGGCGCCGTCGACGAAGCCGCGAAGTGGTATCTCATGGCCGCTCAACGAGGATATGCCTCGTCCATGTACAACTACGCAAAGCTCATCGAGGAAACAGACCCGCTCGAAGCTGACAGGTGGTGGGAGCGTGCGGCTGGAACCGGGGATGTTGGCTCGATGCGCAAGCTGGCGGAGCGACTGCAAGTGCGCGATCCAGAGCGAGCGGCGGCCTGGGCTCGCAAGGCTGAGGAAAGCGCACGAGGCGCATCCGGATGAGCGGACCTCCCTACGCAATCGGCGATTCATGAGCCTTGCGAATTCAAGCGCTGGTCATGTCGGCGGGTCGGAGTCGACCGACGTTTTTGTCTCGTATGCCCGTGAGGACAAGGAGTTCGTGCTCCGCATCCATGCCGCGCTTGTCGAGAACGGCCGAAGCGCTTGGGTGGATTGGGAAGGTATTCCGCCGAGCGCGCAGTGGAGATCGGAAATCGAAACGGCCATTATCAACGGCCAGTCGTTCGTGTTCGTCATCAGCCCTTCGTCAGCCAGTTCCGTAGTCTGTGCCGAAGAATCAGCGATTGCCCAACGACACAACAAGAAGATCATCCCGCTCGTGTTGGTGGAGGTGGAGCACGCCCGACTGCCTGACCCGATCTCCAGCCGGCAATGGATCTTTGCGCGCGCTGAAGATTCGTTCGATGCCGCGTTCAGCGCGCTCATCGAAACGATGGACACCGATCTCGACTGGGTGCGCACGCACACGCGTCTTCTCGGCCGCGCCCTCCGCTGGCACGTGGACAAGGAGCGGGCGTCGCTCCTCGAAGGCCACGAGCTCGAGGATGCCGAAACATGGCTCGCCGAGTCGGCGGCTCACGAGCAAAGACCGACCGCGGAACAGGCTGTGTTCATCGCGGCGAGCCGTTGGCGGGCGCGTCTGAATCAGGCTGACCTGCATTGCGAAGAAGCGCAGCAATTGTCGGGGCGCGGTCGCCTGCAAGCGGCGGCCGCGCATCTGCTGCGCGCCGTCGAATTAGCGCCACGAGGTGGCGCGCCGGCAGGCTATCCGGCGACATGGGAGCATCCGGACTGGGCCGAGGAAGCTTGGGCCACGTTCCAGTACCTCGACGCGCAGCGCGGCCGGCTGCGCTGCCGGCTTGCCGGACATCACAAGCCGATTTCCAATCTTGCCGTCAGCGGCGACGGCTCGCTCGCGCTCTCCGCCTCGTTCGACGGCGCGGCGCGATTGTGGGATCTTCGCTCAGGCACGCTGCTCCATGTCCTATCCGCGCACCGCGGTCCGGTCAGCGCCGTTGCGTTTTCCCCGACTGGCGAAGCGCTCACTGCGGGCGAAGACGGAGCGCTCTACGGCTGGGATTTGACGGATCCCAAGCCGAAACCGCTCATGCCGCAAGCGTCCGCTCCGATCACCGCCATTGCGTTCGACAGCGTTGGCAGAATCATCGTTGGTTTGCAATCGGGATACGTCGTAGTCCTCGGCGACGGCGGTCCTGCTTTTCATGAGCGGATGCACAACGGGAGCGTCTCTTCGATTGTCTTGTCCGACGATGGGCGAAAGATGGCCACGCTTTCTGGCAGGCCGGCGATCGGCGGGTGGCTCGCCGAAGGCAACATCAATAGCTGGGACTTTGAGACGAAAAAGGAACGCATCGTTCTGTTCGGCACGATTGAGGGTCGGGTTGTGAGCGTCGCGATCAGTGCCGACGGATCGAAAGCGTTGCGCAGTCTCGAAGGCGGTGCGATCGAAGCGTGGGATCTCGTAAACGGTAAGCAGATCAAGCTTCTCAAACAGCCGGAAACGGCGCGCGCGTTGTGTTTCAGCCCGGACGGCGCGATCGCGGCAAGCGGATCGGACGACTCCACGATCAGGCTGTGGAGCGCACACGACTGGTGCGAATTGCGTGTTCTCGACGGGCATCTCTCCGCGGTCACTGCGCTTCTGTTCTGTGACGGAGGTCGAACCCTCCTGAGCGGATCCATAGAGCGCACGGTCGCGGTCTGGAATCTCGAGGCGGTGTCGCAGACCGTATCCATCGAGAAGAGCAGCGATGGATACGGAGCCGTCGCGGTCGCACACGCCAAAGGCATCGCTGCGCTGGGCCGCGGGGATGGCCAGATTCAACTCTGGGACAGCCGGACCGGCGTGGGCCTGGGTGCGTTGAGTGATCCAATCGGGAAAATCGTGAGCGTTGCGTTGAGCGCCGATGGAGCCGTCGCGGTGAGCGGCGGCGATACAGGACGCATCGCCATCTGGGATGTGAAATCAGGCCGGCAATCACACGTGCTTACCGGACATCAGGGGATGGTTTGGGACCTCGCGTTCAGTCGCGATGCCACCATGATCGTCAGCGCGTCGGCAGATCGCACGGCGCGCATTTGGGATCTCGCGAGTGGCAAGGTGCGCCACATTCTTGACGGCCATACCGCTAACGTCATTGGCGCTCGTTTTTCTCCGGATGGAGCGAGCGTCGTCACTTCGTCTGCCGACGCCTCAGTGCGGGTTTGGAGTGTCGCGGATGGGCGGCAGATCCAGGAGCTTCGGGACGGCGACTCACCGAACGCAGGATTGGACATTGCCGCCGACGGATGCTCTGTGCTGGTCGGCTCGAACGACGGATCGATTCGGCTGTGGGATCTCGCGCGCGGCAGATGCATCCAACGTATCAAGGCTCATAACGAACCTGTTAAGGCTGTGGCGCTAAGCGGCGATGCTGCGAGGGGCCTGAGCGGATCGTTCGATCATGTCGCGCGCTACTGGAATCTGCAAACCGGCGCGCAGCTTGCCGAACTCGCGGCTCACAAGGACAACATTTACGGCGTCGCGCTTACCCCTGACGGCTCGGCGTTGACGGCTTCAATGGACGGTGTCGCCGCGTATTGGAATCTCGAGACCGGCCAGCCGAATGGCGGGCTAATTGGGCATGAGGACGGGGTGTCGAGCGTGGCCGTGAGTGCGGACGGGTCCACGGTGGTCACCGGCTCGCTGGACGGAACGGTTCGCGTTTGGGACGGTCCAAATCGATCTCAGATTGGCGAACTGCAAGTTGGACATCGGGCCGCGATCGAGGCGCTTGCGTTGAGCGAAAACGGCGCTTTGCTCGCCAGTGGATCGAAGGATCGAACGCTTCGGATCTGGCGCGAAGAGCAACGTGAACAGCTTCTCCGTCGAGTCTTGCCCTCGCCGCCGACTTCGCTGACCTGGCGACCGGATGGCGGAGCGCTCCTTTATGGAATGGGCGACCGGCATAACCTGGTAGCCGACACCGCGGCATTCGGCGCGGCGGGAGGTCGTATCTTTGGCGGCACGATCGGAAAGGGAGGCGCGATCTTCTGGGATTTCGCATCGGGACCCCCGCAGTTCCTCGAGCGACATGGCGGGCCGATCTCCGCGATCGCAATGTCTCCAGATGGCCGCCGGATTTTTACCGCGTCGGATGACGCCAGCGTCCGGGTTTGGGATTTGGCAAGTGGCCGCCAGATTCGTCTTCTCAAAGGGCACAGGGATCGTGTTTGGGGCCTGGCGGTGAGCCGCGATGGACGCACCGTCGTCACGGGATCTCTCGATACCAATGTCAGGATTTGGAATCTCGAACTTGGCACGACCACGAAAATCATCGACGGCCACACCGGTGGCGTCGGATGCGTCGCCGTCACTGCTGGCGACAAACAGATCGTCAGCGCGTCGGCCGACAAGACGGTGCGTTTCTGGGATGCGAAGTCCGGCGCGCAATTGCAGATCTTGGAAGGCCACACGGCACCCGTCACAATGCTCGCCGCAAGTCTCGATGGTCGTACTGTTATCACTGGATCAAGCAATGGCGATCTGCGCGCATGGAATCTCACGGGTGCCGACGCAGTATCGCGCCCACTCTTCGGACACACGGATTCGATCAATGGTCTCGCGATCACAACCGATGGACGCACCGCGGTCAGTTCCTCGCAGGATGGCACCTCGCGCGTCTGGGATCTCGAGAAACGAGAGACGCGCCACGTTCTGAACGCCTTTAACGTCCCCGCAACGAAGGTGGCGATCAGTCCCGACAATGCGACAGCGGCCGTGGCTTACGAAGACTACAGCGTGCGACTCTGGAATCTCGCGACAGGCGAGTTAGGTCATATCTTATCGGGCCATCGAGCCGACGTATTGTGCGTGGCTTTTGCTCAATCCGGCACGCCACTCGTCAGCGGAGCATCGGATGCGAAAGTCCTCGTCTGGGATCCACAGAAGGACGAGCCGCTACGCGCCATCGCCGGTCGCCTTGGCGATGTTTTGTGCGTCGCACTCAACGCTGAGGGCACACGCGCTCTCATTGGCGGAGAAACCGGATTGCGGCTTTGGGATCTGGCCCTCGGTGAGGAAATCGCGGACCTCACGGGGCACACCGCGCCCGTGACTGGCGTTGCCTTTGGGCCAGCCGGTGGGATGGCGGCCAGTTGCTCAATGGATGGGTCAATTCGCCTGTGGGATCTCTCGCGTCGTCGCGCGCGCCACGTCCTCACGCGGCACAAAGGTCCCGTCGTGGCGATCGCGTTCACGGTTGACGGTCGCGTTCTGCTGAGCGGAGGTGAGGATGGGACCATCTCGGCGTGGAGCGTGCGAACCGGCGTCTGTCTGGGCACCTATGGCGACGAGACGCGGCACTTTGACCTCGCCGCCGCGAGCGAAAGCGGCGCGACAATGCAGCTTGCCCTCCAGAGCGGCGACATTCCCCGTGCTCTCGCGGCGAGTCCGAACGGTCGTGATTTTATTGTCGGTTCGTCGCAGGGGGTCTCGCTGCTGTCGCCATTCCATCCCGAGACGCCTCTGGACCCACCGAAGGTGTATCGCGATGGCGATCCGTATCGTGATTTCGCGGCGCTCTATGCTTCGCTCGGACTTTGTGTGGACCGTGAAAACTCGGACGCCGAGGCGCTCCAGCTTTGCGGGTGCGAGATGTCCCGGTCTTGACTCCGCCGCATTCCAACTTCTTCCTTCTCTTGATTGCCTAAGCTAACGAAGGGCGGCTCCCTTAACGGGAAAGCTCCAAGTTCCAATACCCACATTCCAAACAAATCTCGAACTTCCAAATCCCGAAGCCGTTATTGAGGGGAATCCCGCGTTTCTTGATTGAGACTTGGGATTTCTTTGGAGCCCGGATACTGGGATTTGGGATTTCCAGATCGGCTATTCCTCCAAGGTATCGATTCGTTGGGCCAGATTAAAATCAAGCTCTGTCAATCCGCCTTTGCTGTGCGTTGAAAGCACCAGACGAACTTTGTTGTAGCGGATATCTATGTCGGGGTGATGTTCTTCTTCCTCAGCCACCTCAGCGACCCTGTCCACAAAATCGATCGCATCGACAAAATCATCGAATTCGAAACTGCGCTCGATCTGGTTTTTCTCCAATTCCCATTCCGGGATCTTTTTCATGCGATCCTTGAGCTCGCTTTGTTTGATCAAGTCAGCCATAACGGGACAACGAGTATCACCCGAAAATCGTTTTGCAATGTGAAATCGAGCGCCTAAAAATCGAGTATCCGGCGGAGATTTTTAACTGAATCGAAAACCTCTACCGCGCATTGCCGGCCTTGCTTCGACAGCCGAGACCAATCTCGCAGCACCTCGCGCACGGCCGCCTCCGCTTCGGCAGCCGATCGGATGAAACGGAACCCGCTTTTCGCCGGAAGATAGTGTTGTGCGCCGGTGTCTTCGGTAATCACCGGGCGTCCCAACGCAAGAAACGCCGCGGCGCGATCGCTGATCCAGCCGGTGCGCCACGGGACGTCAACGCCCTTAATCGCGGTGAATTCAGCGAGCGCGCCGGCGAGATAGCGCCGGTAAGCCCGAGCCGTGCGCGCCGCCCGGTGCGGATCGACGATTCTCCAGCCGAGTTGGCGTAGTCGTTCTCTTTCGGAATCCTCCGCGGCGATGTTCATCGCAAGCTCAAACCGCGCCTCCGGCGCACGCGCCGGAAGATTGAGGTAAGGTTCGAATGCAAATTTTTTGGATAAATCGGGAAATTCGCCGGCCACTTCGACGGCCCCGCCCCAATACCACTGCCCAACCGTCGTAAACTTCGGCGAGCGCGGCCGCGGTTGTGGAGCGAAAAATTTAGTGTCCACCAGCGGATAGAATGTTTTCCAGCGAAGTGATGATTTCGGCAACTGACAATCGTCCCCGTCAACGTTGAGTCCGATCGTCCAAAATTCGTCGTGATAGGACTGACCCATCTCCATCTTGGTCATCCAATAAAAAATTTCGCTCGGATCCAAATCACAAAAGATCCGTCGCTCAAATTGCAGCAGCAGCGGCGGATGAATTGAATAAGAGAGATTGAGCAGCACGTTTGGTCCAGCCAGTCGATCGAGGAGATCTCGTTTCGATATTCCGATGCAATCGATGCTGGCGAAATCATGCACATCATTGGCAGGCTTCTGATAAAGCAGACAATATCGGCCGGCCAATCCATGCGCCTTCAATTGAGTTTGGAAGTGCCTGATCCTGGCTTGATCGGCTGTTACATCATCGGTCGCCAGCAATAGCTCCAGCCAGATCGCATCGAGCTTTAGTCGGCGCAGACCGAGCATCCATTGCAGTGGCACGGAAAAATTTCCGCCGCCTTCGCGGTACTTCGCCGCAAAACCGCAGCCGAGGAAGATTGTCACGCGAGCAGAATGGTCGTTCTGCTCGCGTGCTCAAGAGCGAAGCGCTTTCGCAATCTTAGAAGATCCGCCGGAGCGCCGCATGTGCTCTGCCGGTGAACATACTCAGTTGCCTCGGCTGGCTTGGCTGGCCGGTGCAAAATCCGCCGTTCGGGATCGGGATTATGAAGCGTAAGAACTGCGGTTGTCTGCGAACGTTGAGCTCCTGCTCCAAATCGTAGCCAAAACCAATCAATTGTGGTTCGTGCAGGAAAGTGCTGTACATCAGCATTCCCGCCGGCCTGCCGTCATCGCGAATACCTACAGGAATCGACAAGTTTGGGTAACCGGCGACGGCGGGTCCGGTCGAATTCGTCAAATGCGGCGCGACAATCGCATCGAGATTGTCGGCGGCCAGGGCGTTATCGATTCCAGCTTGGGCTGTACTCGTAGCGTGCGTTCGCGCGGCCACGTAAATGGGGTTGTGGGGATAACCCGTGGTCTGTTCCGATTCTAGGAAGACGTCCTGATCATAGTAAACTAACTCCTGGCGACAATGCGCTTGGTTGAAAGCGATCAGATCAGCCAAGCTCCGCATGTTCGTGTTTGTAAGTGTGGCGAGATACTCCGCGATTTGCGCCTTGAATTCATATAGGAGCGCTGTGAACTCGTCACCGTTGTACGCGAATACGTCACCTGTATCGGTGTCCACAATCGTCGCGCCGAGGCTTTCCATTACGCTCAACGCGTGCTCCGCAAACGCGACCGTGTTTTGGTCGCCCGGAATGCCGCTGCCGTAGTAGCTGTAATCGAAATAGCGCACATCGCGTCCGATCCGCGCGCCCTGAAGCGAGCCGCGTTGGAGAAACTGCGTGTAATCGTGGGGAAGCTGATGCCCGATCACAGGGCCAAATGGCGACTGCAACGCGCCGAGAAGGATCGCAA
>QHOX01000161.1 GCA_003219465.1 Verrucomicrobiota bacterium
TAACGCAAACGAGCGAAACGCTCGTTCCGAACAATTGCGGCGCCTCGATTCCACAGATTGCCGCCGCAGATCTCTTCGGCACGCGGAGACAGGAGATCATCCTCGACCGGCTCTGCGACCCAGTGCCGATCTACACCGTTGGCTCGGGCGGTGCGCTGACACTTTACGAGAGCCCATCGGTCGTCGAGAGCATCGAAGTCATCGGCACCCGCAAGACGCCGGTTCACTCGGGCGCCATCGCCATAGGAACCGTCCCCACTTCGTCGAATCCCAAAGGAAAAACTCCCGTTCTCGAGCTCCAGTAAACACAAGGAACTCGCCTTGTGCCGGCCTCTTGATTTTCGACAGGAGGAAGGGGCGGATGCAACTCGCCCGCTGGATTCACCGCGCGTTGATACTCGTGGCCGTTCCGCGCTTTTCGTACTTGCGCACCAACACACCCTCCCGTCGCGCAATCACAGCGTCGCTTGATAACAACTTCTTACTTCTGCCTTTTCCTTCTGCTCTTCCTTTGCCTGCGGTAGGCCGAACGCTGCCGCTGGCGCACATTTTTCGACGGAGCGCGACAACCGAAAATTAAACGTCTTAGATTAAACGGTAAAGTGGCCGAGTGCGACCCGCTAGCAGGCAGTTGGTGTTGCCCAACCCCGCCTCTCCTGCTTTCGATTATTTCATTCGCAACGTGGCTTTCAGCACCATTGTGCGCGCTTCGTTCATCTCTGCGAATCGGCGCAGCGCGTTCGGATCGGCATTCAAGCCTTGTACTAGCAGCTCTTCGCTTCCAGCGTCAGTCTTTCGCATTTCGAGCCATTTACCCTGTTGCTGCTTCAATTGCTCTTGCGTGGTGGTCGGCACTCGTGAGATGAGTGAGTTGTAAGCTGTGGTAAGCGCGTGATTGGAACGCTGCGCACGGTTCAGCAAAGCCTGGTTTTGCGTCAACATGCCGGGAGCCGACGTATACGACGCTTCAGACGTCGGGACAGGCGATTGAAGGTTGGCCGCTTCGTCAGATAAAGCCCGCCTTTGTGTCAACTTACCCGGAGCCGACGTATGCGACGGTTGGGACGTCGGGACTGGCAATTGAGAGTTGCCCGCTCCGCCAGATAAAGGAGTTGCCCCGGGAGTGGCAGTTTCCTGAGACCCGCCGCTCGAACTGCCCGTCGAAGGGGCACACGGGTTGCTCTGCGTCAACCAATCGGTCCAAACATCTTCGAAGGTCTCTTTATCGTCCCCAGCAATATGCCACCTTACTGATACCGATTTGCCTTCACTTCCAGGTTTCCACTGAAATGTAGCTTTGGCTTCATTCGAGTAGATTGTATCCACGTTAAACCTGCCCAGCGCTTGCGAGTCCTTGGGCTCGAGTTCCGGCTCGTACTTGTAATGGTCATTTTTCCTGGGCTTCCAAGTCTTGCCCTCCTTTTGCGACAGGATGCCGAAGAAACTAACACACTCCCGACTGGAATCGGCTTGCACACCCCCGCCCACTCCGGTAGTTCGCCCGACAGTCGTCAGTCTGACATCGATACGATAGGCCCACGTGCGCGATGATGTAGCATCGCGCATGTCTTGAAAAACATAAGGTCGCCGAAGCGTTACGAACACCTTGCCAGATGTCTTGTCATATTCCGCTGTGCAGCCCTTTTTCGCATCACTGACTTTGGCACGGTTTATCTCCTCCAACTCTACATCCTTATGGCGACCTGCAGGCACTAACGGGACAACGGACAGACTGATTTCACTATTGGGAGCCACTGGCGTTTTCAGTTGTTCGTCCTGGAAGATTTTCAGTTCGAAACGTGAAACTGATTTCGTCGGATTTTTTGCGACTTCGTCTAGCTCATGACTCAATTGTGATGAGTCAAAAAACACGCCATCCTGGCCGGCGTGTAGCGTATTGGTGCGAAGAGCAAAAACGGCGAGGCCGATTACGAGAAAAGATGTGAATCGCTTCATAGGGGTTGAAAGGTGGAGCATTACATTCCCGAGCGATGGTAGGTGTCAACACAAAATCGACCTTCTCGTGTAGTAACCGGTGCGGCGAATTTCTTACTGATGAGTTGCGCGCTTTCATTCTTGGCTTGTTTACCTAAATAAGATTCGGTAATTGAGCCGAGCTGCCGTATTCGCATCAGGTGTTAATAAAAGTTTTGTTACTTTCATTCGGATTTGTTTCGTCATTCGTCGTTGATCCCGTCGCAGCCGGGACTTTGTTCGACATGACAAAAAGTGCGATGCGTTACATAATTCTACATGGTAGAAGTCTCAGTTAAATACACTGGCGATTTGCATTGCGACGCCACGCACGGTCCATCGCAATCAAAGATCTCCACAGATGCGCCGAGCGACAACAAGGGCAAAGGGGAAGCCTTCTCGCCCACCGATCTGGTGGCCACGGCTCTCGCCACATGCATGAGCACGACAATGGGAATCAAGGCGGAGGACCTCGGAGTGAATCTGCGCGGCATGACCGTATCAGTGCAAAAGGAGATGTCGAAGGATGGGCCGCGCCGGATCGTTGGATTGCCGTCAGAAGTTCACATTCCTCTCGCGCCCGATCATCCGCACCGGGTGGTGCTCGAGGAAACGGCGCTCAATTGTCCTGTGCACAAGAGCCTGCCTCCGGAAATCCATCGTCCCACAAAATTTTTCTGGGAGGGATAAGATGGGGCAGGGATTACGCTCCGAGCCATCCGTCAAATTTTGTTTTTTTCAAGCAGGTCGGTGGCAAAACGTTGGCTGAATGTGGAAACTGCTTGAGAGATTCCCTCCAATGGAACGACAGCCCTGAAAGGACGGCATCAAGAACTAATCTAGCGGACACCCGTGTCGATATCCATATCGACGCGGACAGTCTGGTTCGAAACAACCGTGAATCGTTGTGGTTTCGCGCGAACATGACCGCGTGCGCGTCCTTGCACATCCAAGACATAATCGCCCGGCGGCAATGCAGTACGATATTTTCCATTCCCGTCCGCTGTAACCCGCGCGATTTCTTTTTTTCCGCCCTCGCTCAAGATGATTAGCGGAAATTGGGCATAGTTTTCAGCCGTGATGGCAGGGGCGTTTCCATCGGCAAGCTCGACCTCCCTCGGCGAAATGATCTTCAAATGTCCTTCTACGAAGCCCGGCAGTTCGGTGGCCGTGCCAGCGACCACCGAAAAGATGCAAACTGCAATGAGACACTTAAGGAACGAAGACATGGCGCCAACCCAATGAGAATTTACCGCTTGAGCGATTAGATGCGCAATCGCGTTACGCGTTCATTTGGAGCAGCGGCCCGCGTTGCTTGGATAACCAGGCGAGGCGCCTTGTTCGCCCCACAGAAGTTGTTCGCCACGGGGAATCTGTCCCGCAGCGGAGAAGCCGTGCCACATAAAAATGGGCGGGATAGATTTTCACTATCCCGCCCAGAGCTTAGCCTTGGTTTACGGCAATGTTAGTTTCCAGGCGCTGCGCCCGTGCGTTGCCGCGTACAGAACACGCGCACTGGGCACGATTGTGAGGCCTGCGACCTCAACCATGGGCAGTCCCGTGCCAGCGGATACCCATGAAAGGGAGCCGTTGGCAAGGATCAGAACGCCCCAGTCATTCGAGACGTAGAGGTCGCCGTTCGAATCACGAGCTATGGCAGTCGCCGGGAAGTCCGGGAACGGGGTTCCACCCGGGCTGTCGAGGCTCCTCCACGTTGCCGTCGAAGGCGCGGTTCGGGTCACTTCGAAGACGTGGCCTGGCGTCTGCGGAGTCAGGGCGCTATAGCTCGAGTGCGATATCCAGACGTGATTTGGATTCGCCGGATCGATCGTGATACCGCTAACGAACCGAGGCGGATCCTTGCTTGAGGAGGAGTCGAGGCGCTCCCAGACGACGGAACCTGCCGCGGCATCGGCGTTGCCCGAGTAGAACACGCGGCCGGTTGACGTCGCCGCCCACATTGTACTGGAATCGGTTGAACTCCGGGCAACCGCCGCAACAGTGCCGCCGGAGCGATCGCCCCAAGCGTCGGAGGTCAGCATTTTCGATGGATTGCCGTTACCGATTCTAACGAAATCACCGCACCCATGCTGGTTTCCGGGAGTCGTGAACTCAGGGCAGTTCGCTTCAAGGAATGCCTGGTCGCCCCCCCAATCCTGCGTCCGCCACACGCTCTGCTCGCCTAGGAAGATCGTTCCGGGAACAAGGGGATCCGCGATCATTGGCTTGTAGAATGCCGAAGCCTCGACAAACAGTGAACCGGAAATAACGACCCACTTGGTCGGATCGCCATTTTGGAAGTTCGCATCCGTGTAATTTAGGAAGAAATTGTTGAAGCGCTGCGCGGAATTGCCGACGTTGAAACCCGACTGGCCGCCGTCGCCATAAATCTCCTGGATCCACGAGCCGAACGAGCCGTTGGTTTGAAATGTGCCATTGTCTTGATTCCCGCCCTGCAAATGCGTGGAGTCGTCTGGAGCAACCGAAACACTCTGGAACTGAATAGTCGAGAGACCTTTGTTCAGACTGTGTAGATGGCTTGGCACCTGCGACAAAAGCTGCTCGCAGAGCGCCAGCTCATCTCCGGTAAGCGCGCGCACGTTCGAGCACTGCGAAGAAATATTCGAAAAGGCTCCGTCCGAGCGCACCAGACCGCCGTCCGAGCCGTCGAAGAAGAGGCCGGGGTTGGTTGGGCTAACGACGAATCCATGCTGGTCAGGATGCATTCCATTCGGCGCAATTGGGTTAGGTTGGCAGCAGCTTCCCGGCGGTGTCGGCTTAGTTGTCGCGTCCCACGTCATGTCGGTGAACGACGCACCAGCATCGGTCGAGCGGAGAACGCCGCGGCCGTTTGTCGCGAACCCGTACGTCGGATAGTCGAACGAGCCGCCGATATATACCATGTCCGGAAAACCTGCCGGCGAGACGACAAAATTGTCATACCAGCATTGCCCCGAGCAGTAGTTATCAGTTTGGTGAGCTGGGGACTGCATCGCGGTCAGATCGGTAAACACTGGCGTGCCTGTCGCGACGTCGTCGCTGCGAAAAACGCGTGCCTTCGGTGACCCGGTGTTGCCATCGCCGACATACATCCTAGTCAGCCCGCTGGCGGTCGTAACCGCGAACTCGGCCCGATCATTAATATTGGCGGCAGTGATCGGGAAGTAAATCTGCGTGAAAGTAGCGCCATCATCGGTGGAGCGCCAGACGCCTCCTCCGGTTGCGGTAAGCCTGGGAAACGCAGCTGCATAGAGCGTGGTATTTGTCGCGTAATTGGGGTCGAATTCGATGTGGTTAACGCCGCGCGCCGAGCCAAAGCTCGATTGGATTTTCCCGGCATCGCCCTTGAGTGCCGGGTTCAGGCAGATACCCTCCGGGCTGAGCAGCGTGAAATTCGCGCCGCCGTCGGTAGACTTCCACAGTCCGATTGGCGGCAGACCAGGAGCGAGGCTGACGGTTCCACCGGTAACGGAGCTGACACCGCGCACGGCGCGTGTTGAACCAACATACATGGTACCGCCGCTAACCCTGATCGATGAAATGGCGCGGCCGTTGAAAGCCGGACCGGTATACGCAGGCGTGTGCCCGCACGAGGTCGGCATCGCTGCGACGGTTGTGTTCGCATCCAGGTGCGTCCACGTGTTGCCGTTGTCTGTCGATTTGTAAATCCCGAAACCAGCTTCCGAATCACCCGATGCGTTCGGCTCGCCAGTTCCTGCGTACAGCGTGCCGGTCGCAGCGTCGAAAGTCAGCGTCCCGATCGCATTAGTCGCGAAGCTACCCGACAAGAATGTCCAGTTTGGTGAGTTTGCGAGGGCCTTGTTTGTGCGCCACACGCCGCCGCCGGCGGCTGCAACCCAGAGCATGCAGTCGGTGTTTGTGCAAGTCGGCGCAATGGCCAGCGCGGTAATGCGACCGGAGGTTGTGTAGTCACGTCCACTGAAAGTCAAAATATCAGGAACATTCGGTATGCTCGGGCCTACGAGAGTCCAGGCGCCCGCCGAGGGGGCCAGTGCCGCCACGGTCGCCCACGCTTTCTGCGCGTCCACCGTTAGCTTGAACGGAATGTCGCTAGCCGGGTAAGCGCGATTCGCATAAGCTTCTTCAGCTGCGGTGAGTGGCCCGCGATCTGTTTCCGCACCAGCCAGGGCTCGCCTGTTGCCGCCACTTTGATCGCGACCCTGTCTGAATTTGTTGACCGGGTGATGTGTATTATCTGATTTCCCCAATAAGAATGGGCCAGATGGGTTTATTGCGACGAAGGCCATTGCCGCCGCCCCGGAAAGAAGTACGGCCGCAGTTGAGAACCGCACGGCTGAGAACAAACGAGTTCGGCTGAACCAATGAGGAGTTTTCATATTTTGATAGAGGCTGAATTAGCTGAATTTCAATTGAGTTTGGGATGAAAAGATTGCCAACCTAAGGCCAACGACAAGGATTTTAACCTTACGTTTTTGTAATGCCGAACAGCACGTTGGCCGTGCGCACCATCTCTCGTCAATGGCGCCTGCCGAGTTTGCCTTCAGGAATCGCGTGGTTTCCTTTTCGGACAGGCAGGATGCCTGTCGGCCGAGTCAGGCTGGAAGCTTAGCCTCCATACAACCACTGCATGTAATCGCGCACGCCGTCTTCGAGTGAAAATCGCGGCTCGTAACCGAGGCCGCTGTGCGCGCTGGTGATATCGGCTTGCGTGAAGTTTTGGTAGTGCGGGTGCGGATTATCGAAGTATTCGGGCTGAAAGTTTGTGCCCAGACATTTATTTAGAACGTCGATGAGTTCGTTAAACGAGCGGGCTTGGCCTGTGCCAACATTGTAAATTCCGCTGATCCGCGCATCGAGCGCGCGAATGCTGGCTTCAACAGCGTCCCTGACGTAAACGAAATCGCGTTTCTGCTCACCGTGTTTAAAAATGCGCGGCCGCTTGCCGGCCTTCATCTGTTGCGCCAGGTGATAAACCATGCTCGCGGGCACGCCTTTGTGCGCTTCGCGTGGTCCGTAAACGTTGAAATACCGTAGCCCGACGATGATCCAACCGGGCAACTCGGCAGCCGTGCGTCGGGCTATGTTGTCCATGATCACTTTGGAAAACGCGTATGCATTTGCCGGTGCGGCGCCGTTTGCTTCGATGCTCGCTTCAGTAGCCCGACCGTAAGTCGCCGCAGAGGAAGCGTAGATGATTCGTGTCCTTGTGGCGCGCGCAAAATTCAAAAGCCGTCGGAAACTCTCCACGTTGTCGTGCACCTGGACGAATTGATCGTGCAAAGTCGTGTCGGTGATGGATGCGAGATGAAAAATTGCATCGAATTTTTGGTCGCCGAACTTTTCTCGCCAATCAAGCGTCGCTAAATTCTCCGCGACGAAGTCTCCTCGATATCCTGCCAGATTCTTGAAATCACCGGATCGAAAATCATCGATCACCGTAAGACGCGCGTCCGGGAATTTTTCCTGTAACGCCAGCGTCAGATTCGAACCGATGAATCCGGCGCCGCCGGTGATAGTGAAGTTGGATGGCGAGTGCAATTTCGGGAAAAGTGAACCTTGGCGAGAGACAGATAAATCTTGAGCCGGGAAGCGCAAGCAACGAGTTAAAAGTCGCCAGGATGCAGTTCGAGACGCGTTGCACTTATAATTTTGTTAAACGATTCCTTCCCTCCGCTGGCGGACGTATACTCGAAGTCGGCTGCGGCACGGGTGAATTGGCGGCTTCTTTAGCCAACGACGGCTATGCTGTGCTGGCTATCGATTCCGATCCCGACTCAATCGCCGCTGCCCAGCGACTGGGCGTAGAGGCGCGTATAGCGACCTGGCCAGACGTTAACGATGGTCAATTTGATGCAGTCCTGTTCACGCGTTCCCTGCATCACATTCATCCACTCGACGAATCGGTTGGTCGCGCGGCGGAAAGCTTGACTGAGGGCGGACGAATAATCGTCGAGGATTTCGCATACGATTCTGTCGATGAGAAAACATTGTGCTGGTTTCGTAGCGCGATCCGTCTGCTTGAAGCGGCGGGCGTGCTGATCGCCGGCGACGAGTTTGTGCAAAAAATTTTGTCAAAAACCCAGACGCTGAATACTTGGCGACAAAATCATGAGAATGAATTGCACACGGCTACTGAGATGGGCGCGCAGCTTCAGAAAATATTCAGCCAGGTCATCCAAGAGAACGCCCCGTATTATTTTCGGTACATCGCCGGCGTGATCGCTCCGACTGAAAAACGCGATGGAATCCTGCAAGCTTTCGCAGAGCAAGAAGAAACGCTGGCAGCCGCCGACTGTATCGTACCTTTGGGTCGGCGATTCGTGGCATTGAAGTGAATAATTCTTGCAGTAGCGAGCGCAAGTCGCTAGACCTCCTC
>QHOX01000388.1 GCA_003219465.1 Verrucomicrobiota bacterium
AAAGGCGCTTGAGTCACCGCGCCAAGTTGAGGAAGGGCATTATGGATGTGCGGATTGCCCTCGACCCGCGCCACATCCGGCCGGCTGGCCAATGCCTCGGCGATCTCCCGGCTGCCCTTTACTAAAATTGCATTAACGATATAGAAGGAGCTATGCTCAATGCCGCGTTCGCGCAGCCATTGCAGGATCGGCCCCTGCGTGGTCTGGGCCTTGTTCCATAGCGCGTCATGGACGAAGCGGCCCTTTTCAGCCTTAGTGTTCAAGGCCGCAGCAGGGCTCAGGTCAGCCTGATCAGCCAGCACGACCAAAAATTCCGCCTGCTGCCCGTTGGCCGTGTGTTCCGTCACCCAGGGCGCGATCTTTTGCGCAGCAGACGGCGGGCTGGAGACCGCCGCTCCTTGTTGGTTGGCGACGCGCGGCGAAGCGATGGCTCCTATTGCAGCCGCGACGGCTGCAACGAAAAACATTGAACAAAAAATGCGACGCAACGCTGTTGGGGTGAATGTACGACTTGAATTGTTAGTCATAGTATTGTTTTACGCGGCGCCGCTCGCGCGGCGCCGCGTAGATTTGAATTTAGTGCTTGTTAGTTACGGCTATCCACTGCCAAACCTTACCGTGACCTGATTAGAGCAGTTCCCGGTGCCCGCTTCGCACACCCTATACGTATAGGTTCCCCTCCCAGTGCGGCCGATGTGATCGGTGTAGGTACCACCGTCGTTCAGCACGGTGGCAATCAACACGCCGTTGCGATAGATGTCGACGTGAGCCGAGGTGACCCCATTCCAGAAGAGGTCCACCGTCTGCAGGCCGTGCACTTTGTAACCACGCGCGTGCAGCGTGATCACGGGCGTAGGTGTAGGAGTAGGCGTTGCAGTCGGTGTCGGTGTAGGTGTTGGGGTTGGTGTAGGTGTTGGCGTGGGTGTTGGAGTTGGCGTAGGCGTAGGCGTAGGCGTAGGCGAGCAGGCTTGCAGGATGTAGCTTTGCCCACCAGTAGCCTGGCCACCTGAGCCGTTGCAGAAGTACTGGTCAAAGGCGGTGTCGTTCTTCTGCACTCCCGCTGTGGCGCTGCTGTTGCCGTTGCTTACGGTGCCGTAGATCACGTCGAAGCGTGTCAGTCCCTCGTACAGACGTAGCTCCAAGTTGGCAGTGCCAGTACCCGGGAAGTATTGGGCGCGCCACTCAATGTTGAAGATGCGGTTGGGCGGACTGCCACTAATCGAAGTGAAGATCCCAAATCCAGAATTTACCAGGTACAGGTCGTCCCAGTACGGGAAGATGGTGTAGTTGTGGGTGAGCCACGGCAGGCAACTGTTAGTGAAGGCAGTATCCAGGGTGGTGAATTGGGCATTGCCGTTAGACGACAGGTTTATCGCGTTAAACGTCTGGTCGTACAAAGTGTAAGAGAAGGGCAATGCCACGGTGGTTACTTGATCGTCCCCGTGATTGCCGATGTCTACCGTGCCTGGCACGATGCTGCCCCCTATCTGCGCTATGTCGTAGTGGTCTGCCGAAGGGCAACCCTCTACTGTGTAGTTCCCTGAGAAGGCCGCGTTAGGATTGCATCCTACAGCAGTGATCGCCCCGGCCCCAATGCTCGCCGTCACGCTGCCTCCGAAATTGAAATGCACTGTGAACCGGGCAGTCATGTTGCCGTTGATGAGCTGGACAGCGGTCACGGTGCCGCCAACGTTGCCGGTCAGGGTCAGATCGCTCGTCTGGACTGACGCTGGATCAACAGCCTGGTTGAAGTTCACGTCATATTGGTAATCGCCCGGCGCTGGTGGCGAGAACGTGCCGCCAACAGGCGGGTTAGTCGTAGTCACCTGTAGCGGCGTTATGGCGTAACAGAACGTGCAGTTGAACTCAAAGTTCGGCATGCCGTCCGAAGCTCGGTTAAATGCGCCNNNNGCTCGGTTAAATGCGCCGGCGGGAATATGCATCGTCTGCGGGCCCTGCGTCGTCACTGGCGAGCTGGTGTAGTGGAAGGTGATCGTTGCATTGCCGTTGCTGAAGGTAGGCGGCAGGTTCGACGGAGTTCCGTTCACCGTGAAATCGCCCGCTTGGACAGTTGACGTATCCACGGGATCGGACAGGTTGATAACAAAGTCCACCGGCTGTGTGTTGATGATGCTGTTACAGGCCGGGGTCGTGGTGGTCACGGCAAAACCCACCAGCTCTCTATCGGTGAAGGCATCCTGCTGTTGTGTGCTGTTGACGGCGTTGCGCCCGTCGACCCATGAAGTGACGTGCTTGGTGAGTATCGCCGAACCGTAGTCGTAGTCGCCCACATACAGGGGTTGGATACCAGGATCAGGTTGCGCCGGTAGGGGAGAGACTACGTCCGAGAGCGAATCATCAGCCAACCAGGTCTGGCCATTGTCGTTGGACTTGCGCGACCACATCTGGTAGCACGGGGTGTTGGCGCCCACTGTACAATTCCCGCCTGACCGCTCGTCGTACCAGGTGGCGAAGAGGGTGCCAGCGTCGCTCACCG
>QHOX01000389.1 GCA_003219465.1 Verrucomicrobiota bacterium
ATGTGGCGCAAACTTCAGGAAATGGGCCCCTCGGCTGGTGCGGCATATGAGCTAGCCGATCGACGGCTGAAGCTCGGGCTGCTGACTCCAGCCGCAGCGCCGATGCCGACGGCTCCGGATTTTTCATCGCGTGAGGTAAGCACTTCGCCGTATGGAACCGCTGCTGATTTTGCAAAGTACGCCATAATGCCGCGCGAACATGAGATCGACCAAGTCCCGCCACTGCCCACTTCCACTGCATCGGAAGTATCTTCTCCTGCAACTCGCGCGAGTCCAGCAGAGCCGGGCCCTTCCGCCGAAACTGCCGTCGCTCAGCCGGGTGGACGTCTTATTGTTTTGAGGGCCCCGAACTTTGGATCGAATATGGCTCTCAATCTTAAGATCGATGGGAGAACGGCCGCCAACATTGTGCAGGGACGCCGCTACGATCAGTTCGTGCCGGAGGGGCGTCATATGCTGACCGTGTCGGCCGTGCCAAACTATCAGCCGACGTCGACGGTGCTGAACGTGCGGCGCGGACAAACGTACGTTTTCACGGCAATACGGCAGAACACGGATAGTGTTGTTCTTGTTCCATCAGCCCTTCCTCCAGGTCAAAACTGAATCACTGGCCTTGAAGAGCTTTGCCTTTAGCGTCGCGAAGCTTTGCGCCAGCGGCTGAAACCGAATCCAACCCGTTGTTTTCATCTTGAAATATCTCGGTGCCCAAAAGGGTTTCCATTGCTGCCCGCTTTTGAGGCCTGGCAGTGCGATGGTTTCTTTTGATGCTAACAATTGCGTCCATGACCGAACGCAACCTTTGCGCTTCAATCGCAGTAAATGGCCCATCCTGCCTCGCTTGTTTGTCGCGAAGAAATGAGTACAACTCACGAACGGTTTTGGCTTGTGGGCTGGCCGGATACTCCTCAGTGATTTGATTAAATAACGCTGCGGTGTAGGCAAAATTATTGCCTTGCAACGCAGACTCCGCTTGTTTCATCAAATCCGCTGGAGTTTTGGTGTCTAAAGCTCTTGCCAGTTGCGCGGCATCATGAAAGCGTTCCTGAACGTCTTTAGGCGATTCGACGAAATAAACTTTCGAGATTCCCGATTTGCTCTTGAGCACAACACCGTCAGGTTCGACGCGGCTGACGGTCGCGTTTTTGTATTCCTTGCCGTTAACCGTTTTGAAGTCGTCGGCCAGTGTGAGTGACGCGGACAGGATGCCTAGGATTGTGATGGTCGTTTTCCGGGGGTTCATGCGAGTGGATTCTGTCTCTTTGCTCTCTACACGGCAATGACAAAATGATTTACGGAATCAAATCCAGCGCGAATTCGTAAATCGCCCTTTCCAGTTCCACAAACGCAGTCAGCTTTTCATCCGCACGCACGCTTTCGCGCAGCCCAAAGTCCAACCGCTCTTCTTGCGCTAGCGCGTCGGTGACGGCGCAGGACGATTCATATACCCGGGTGACGCGCTATCAGGTTCTTCCGTAACTGTCGTTCCCTCCTGCTGACAAGAAGCGATAAATGCCATCGCAACGAAGATACCTAGCAAAGACAGTATGTATTTCTTCATAGGTTCGCAGTTTTCGGATCGAGTGCCGCAGAATGTCAAGCTCCCACAAGCATAACGGCGATTTCAGAGAGTGGTGAAAGTGTTACGACAATAAACTCACGGCAAACTGGTGAATCGCCCGTTCCGCTTCCAGAAATGCTGTCAGGATTTCTTCAGCTCGCACTATGAAACGCTTTCCGTCGCCGCGATGCGCGTCTGCAAATCCAGATCGTTTGCCCGTTAAAAACAATCGCCGAGACGCGAAGTCAGCCTCCACCGCAAGCGACGCAGGTATTGCTCCTGAAGACGCTTACCCGCGCGAGAGGCGTGTTGTTCATTTTAAGGGTTTAAGGGCCTGAGAGGAGGTCGCGGTGTTATCGTAGGAAAAGCGGTAGGTGTCGGAGTACTCGTCGGCGTGGGCGTAACTGAAGGTGTGATACTTGGAGTGGCACCCGGCGTAGGAGTACCGGCCGGAGTAGGACTAACCGTAACTATCGGAGTAGAACTAACCGTAACTATCGGAGTTGTCCCCTCCCCTCCCTCATTTAGTCCTTTTTCATAAGTGATAAAAAGCGTAGCACCCGCTACCGGAGGGACGTTCACTTCAGCCGGACCTGCAACAATCACTGGGGAGTTACCGATTTCCGGGAAATTTTGCGAATTAATGCCGGTGCTAAAATCGATTCGAGTCGCGGTAAGAACATTCGCGCTCCCGCCAGCATGGGGGACACGGACGACGCCGCGGTCCGTGCCTCCTTCCTGAGTAAAATTTGTGATCTTAAGGAAGCGATCTTCAGGGATTGCTCTTGAATCCACCCGCATTTCGTTCTTTTTTATAACTGATAAGAAGCGTAGCACCCGCTACCGGAGGGACGTTCACTTCAGCCGGACCTGCAACAATCACTGGGTTACCGATTTCCGGGAAATTTTGCGAATTAATGCCGGTGCTAAAATCGATTCGAGTCGCGGTAAGAACATTCGCGCTCCCGCCAGCATCACCGCTCAGCGTGACACTGACGACGCCGCGGTCAGTGCCTCCTTGCTGAGTAAAATTTGTGATCTTAAGGAAGCGATCTTCAGGGATTGTGACCGTGAGCTGTGAAGTTGTAATGATGTTGCTCTTGAATCCGCCCGCAAAAACGAAGCCAGCACCAGCATTCAGGAGAAAGAAAGCAACCAACGACCGGCTGATATGCATTTTGATTGTCATATGCGCGGACGCCGCAAAAGCAAATTAGAATCGATCGTCGTCACGTCAACGATCGGCATTGACCAGTGCGTGCCTGAACGGGTCTCGCGCGCGAGAGGGCTTGTCGCATTGGCGTCGTCGTTCCAATCCGCGATCCCGCTGCCGTAAAAGGGAAAACACACACGCGGAGAGGCTTGTGGTGCTGAGATAGCG
>QHOX01000390.1 GCA_003219465.1 Verrucomicrobiota bacterium
CTCGCAGCCAAGATCGACGATCGCACGCCGCAGCGACTCCGACCTAACGAGAACCAGCTTCACTGCGTCGAGCATCTGCAAAGTCGCTTCTCGATAAGCCGACTTGTTCATGTCCACCATGACATCAGCGCCGTGGAATGAAACAATCGATGGATTTTTCCACGCTCGAATTAGCGGCAGCAGATGCACGGCGATTTGGCCAAAGTAAATGTGCAAGAGTTGAGCGCGCGTTTCACCTAGAACGCTGAGCAACTCGCTCCGTTCCGCGTCCGAAATTTGCCATGGCTTATCGCGTAATTGCCTGAACCAAAAGCGGCGGAGGAAGTGCGTTCGCCGCTTGGGAAGGATGTGAACAGGTTCAAATGGGTAACGCTCCGCATTCTCGCGTTTCTGCGCGACCACCACCGGCGCGCATCGTTTCAGACCGGTGATTTGCCGGTAGATATGCAGCATCTCCGGTTTGAGAAACGTCGCGCAATAACAAGCGATAACCGGGCGTGACTCGGCAGATGGAAGTTGCAACGCCCAACGCTCAACGCTCAACGCTCAATGTTCAAATCCCTAAGCACCTCCTAATCGCTATGGCAGCTGGGTCGCCTCTCCCTTCACAAGGGAGAGGTGAGGGTGAGGATTAACTCAATCGGATGGCAGTTTCGTGCCGAACTCTCACTTTATTCCTCTCCCCTTGCTCCGAGGGGAGAGGCGAACAAGCTTGCGAAATTCAGGTGGAAAACTGCGCGCGCACGTCCGCCGGCACGCGGACTGGCCGGCCGGTTTGCGCACTGATTGGACACCACAAGGTCCGCGCATTTGAAAGCAACTGGTCATCGCCGCTTCTTCGTATTTCCGTAAACCGTTCGAATGTCAGCCGTGTCCCTTTGCCCACCCACGTGCGCAGCACAACTGCATCGCCAAGACATGCCGGCGCTTTGTAGTCGATCTCGTGCCGCAAGACCACCCAGCCGATGCTCGCTTGTGCTTCGCCACTAGCAACCGCTAGCCAATGCGCGGTGGCAACGTCCTGAACCCACCGCAGGTAAACCGTGTTGTTCACATGATTTTGCTCGTCGATGTCTTCCGGCGAAACTGACACGGTCTTTTCAAAAGGCGCACAGGACATTGGGGGACTACAATTCATCTCACAACGAGCGCTGTCATCTTGATCCCGCAATCGCGGGAGAAAGATCTCAGTTGTTGCTCAAAGCAGCGCTCGCGGCAAATGACCAGAGATTGAAAGCCTGGCCTCGCGCTATTCGTCCGCTGCGTTGCAGCATCGCTTCGCGCAGAATGACAATTGCCAGCAAGACGACCACAGGCGCGTTCAGAAGATGTTGAACCGCCGCATCAACTCCTGGCGCGCTTCCATTGCCTGCTCCGGATTCATCCGGCTGAGCATTTTTTCGCGACGTTCCCGATCCATTGCTGCGAGTTCGCGCACGAGCTGGTTGCGCGCTTTCCATTTCGCGTATTTGGCCGAGCCAATGCCGAGCGCGAGCAGCGCGGACAAGATCCACACCGTGATGTCTGTCGCGGTGACGAGAAGCATAGAAACCAAAAGCGGCTGTCGAGATTCTAAGAAAATAGTCTTTCTTTTTCGGAAGCGACGTCAAGCGTGACAACTCGAAAGCCATTAGGGCCGTAACTCAGGCATCCTGTCCGCCACAGGACGGAGTCGCCGTGGCGAACCTGACCCGTCGAGCAGGCTTCCCATCCTGCTGGTACCCTGCGCGCAGGATGCCCGCTCTACTGGGCAGCCAGGATGGCCGCGTTACGAACCCGTGATTTGACGTTCCTGAGACGAGGCGGAGAATTTCCCGATGCGTTCGAGCGGAGGGGTTTTCGTCGTCGTGTGTACTGGGATTGTGTTGGCCGGTGCGCACCTGGCACAATCGCAGGAGGCCGCTTCGGCAAATCTGCCGGATCAATTTCAGACCGGCGAGATGATTCAAATTCAGAAGCCGAAAAAGAAGAAGGCTGAGCCAACTTCGCAAATCGCCGCAACGGTGCCGAAGCAAAATACTGCACCTCTGCACCTGTGCCGGAGCACACGCCGCGGGCTGCGGAAGAAGTGCCAACACAGATCGCCCCGGCGGAAGAGAAAAAGGCGGAGCCCAACCGGAGCACTGCCTCGATGCCACCAAGTCAAAAATCGGTGACTCCGGTCGAACAAGCGCCTTCCGCAGAAGAGTCAGGAGTAGCCGCCGTGCCTGCCGAAAAGAAACCTCGACTGAAAGAGCGGCCGCGCCCTGCCGTGCAACCGGAGCCGGTGAGCATCCCAGCGCCCGTTCCGATGTCGCTTTCGGTCGCGCAATCCATGGCAATCACCGCACCTTTGCCTGGGTACACGTACGAGGCGAAACGCCGCAACCTTACCGGAAGCGGGGTGTGTGTCGTGAATGTTGATACGGCGACTGGAACAGTCATCGAGGCAAGTATGTTCCAAAGCACGGGCAGCCCGGTGCTCGACAAACTTACCATCCAAACATTCAAAAGCTGGCGCTTTAAACCGGGAACAGTTTCCCAGGTTCGGGTTCCGATCAGCTACGAATGAGCTGAGTTTAGGACGACAAATCAGGACCGCGTCAAAGAAGATAGAGGCTCCAGCGATCGGTTAGACCTGTTGATGCGACTCAATCTTGTATGGGACATGTCTCTTCGGACGCCGCTGGAAGATGGGACAATAAGGACTGAGGAGGAATAGGCCAATCATCAATACGCCACCGGCGGGAAAGAGCCAAGCTGCGGCTGACGCCCAGAACGCGCCAAGGAGAACAGCCGCGACACCAACGACGGAGAAGCTCAAGCCGAGGCACCGTCTCGCCCGTGAAATGCGAACATGCTCGGGCGGCGGATGCGCGACAATTCCTCGATCAGGTGGAGATGTCTTGTGAGACGCCATAGGTCTAACGAGAACGAGATAAGCCACGGCAGGGTGTCGTGGCAATCACTCTAAACTTATTTCGGAATGGAGCCAGCCCGCTCGCGAATTCTTTCGGAGTTGGCTCATCGATTGGTTAGATGTCGTTCGGCACGTACCCATGCTTTTTCGCATCATTGATCGTCATTACGCCGAGCCCTGGCGCAACGTATTGAGGCGGCTTCGGAAAGTAGGCGGCCATGGCAATCCCATCTTTCGGCTCAGGTCCCCCAAGGCGCCTCTGACAATTCTTCCTTGGCTTGACGGATCACGCGCACGTCAGATAGATGATTGATATGGACCGAGCAGCGGTTGGGAAAATCGTTTTGGGGATCGTCGCAGCACTGAGTTGCGGAGCGCTCATGGCAGAGAAACCAGACTTTGTTTTGGGCGGAAACCTGAACGGGTCGCAGAACGCGCCGGAGGCGCGAAGAGTCACCCTTGGAAGCAATTTGTTTGTCGAGCCGTGCAGCTCCTGCAATTACGATTCCAACGCGCCGAGCGCTTTTGTCTTGGGTCCTGACAATTGTTTTGTGCCGGGAACTACGCAGTGGATCGGGGTGCCCTTTATTGCCGCTGCAACGGGGGTGCCGAGGCAGATTTCAGCTCCGATTATTCTCTTTGACCCCAGGCATTGCCCAACTCGTGAGGTGACACTGAGCATCTATACCGATGCCTGTTATCCTGTAGGGCCGGGAACACCGCTGGTCTCCGCTATAGCCAGATTGCCGCGCGCCACTTGTGACATGGGAGTGGCCAAATTAACAAATGCACCGACGCTCACGAAAGGGCAAAAATACTGGATAGTAGCCACGACTAACGCCGAGCAGTCCGGCTTGGATGCCCATTGATTGGTATGGTTCTAACAATGCTCAATGTGCCATTAACACCGGGACTGGATGGACGCAAACTAATGGCGGGACACCCGCTTTTCTGGTGCAAGGGACGGGCAGCCAGCAGGTAGCGAGCGAACCGGAACCCTCCAGTCAGGGGTTTGGAGGCAATCTGTTCATCGACCCTTGTACCGGATGCAATTACGACCCTCATGGTAGCGGACGGGACGTGCGTGGGCCGGAGAACTGCACGTCGCCGGGAAACTTGCATTGGACTGCCGTTCCTTTTATCGCCGCCAAATCGGGTGTACCGACGCGGATCTCTGCCTCCATAATTGTGTACGCTTTTTGCCAGCAAAACAACAGCGTGACCTTAAGCCTTTATACGGACAACTGCGGCATGGGACCAGGCGACCCACTGGTGTCTGGCATCGCCACTGTTCCGCCCCGAGCCCGTGCGACTTGGCAGTCGCTACATTGAGCGGCGCTCCGGCCTTGCAACAGGGAGTAAAGTACTGGGTTGTGGCGACCACCGACGATAACCAAACCGCTTTGGACGCGACGTGGTACGGGTCAAACAACGCGCAATTTGGCGCTAACCTTGGGGACGGCTGGGTACAGGTCAGCACCGTGACGCCGGGATTTCTGGTTCAATAGCCCAGCGATCCCGCTAGGCTGAGAACCCGTTCGCAAATGATCGCAGCTATCTTCCGGGGATGACGCGCGCGGCTCATCTAACGAGACAGAGATAAGCCACGGCAGGGTGGCGTGGCAAACACTCTGAACTTATTTCGTAATGGGGCCGTTGGCTTCATCGATTTCCATGAGAAGGCATTCAAGTTGAAAATGAAATTCATTTCAGTTGGTGGGCTGCGCTTTGGGATCGGGCTTCCATGCGGACTCGGGTGTGGTGGTCCAGGTTTAGATCCAATTTAGCGCAAAAGGGTGGAACGTTGCCATCTGGTTATCGAAGTCTTTATGCTTCCACGCGATGAATCGCAATCGTTCCGGATCGTTTGTCCTCGATTGTTTGGCAGTGAGGAAAGGCCTCATAGTGACTGCGGTTTTTCCACAGGCTTAAGAGCAGAACGGCCAGTTTGCGCGCCACTGCCACGACAGCCCGTTTCCTGGCGCGCGCGCCACCATCGGCCGCCAACATCAATCCATATGCACGCAGAGCGCTCTTTGGACCAAATGGTCCCAGGATGTACTGCGCCGCGCTGACCAGCAGCCGGCGCAGATATGCATCACCGCGTTTGGAGATGCGCAGTTGCGGATCGCTCCCTCCGCTCTGATCGCGCCGCGGACACAATCCGGCGTAGGCGCCCACATCGCGCACATTTTCAAAACGCTGTGGATCTTCGATCTTCAAAACAAAATAGAGCGCAGTGAGCGCTCCTACTCCGGGGACCTGCTGCAGCCAAAGCGTCTGCGGATATTTGCTCTGAGCCAGGAGGTTAATCTCACGCTCGAGCACTTTGATGCGCGCGCTCAGCTCGGCCAACGTCTCCACGCTTGGGCTAATCATCTGGCGCACCGCTTCGGGCAGAGTCTCCCATACCACCTTATGGAAGCGTTCACTGGAAGAATTGCGCACCGTGTAACCCAAACTCTTCAGGCTAAAGCGCACCGAATTAATTAGCCCTACTCGTGCCCGCACCAGACTGTCGCGCAGTTTAATGCGCAACAAATCCTGTTGCGCTTGCTCGCTACAGTGACGCACTGGATACAGCAACGCCCGATCCATCCGCCCAAGGCGGGCCAGCATCTGCGCGTCGCGCTGATCACTCTTGCGCTCGTGCTGATAAATCGCCCGCACCTTACGCGGATTGGACACAATCACTTCAGAGCCCAACTCCTTTAGATAACGACTAATCCACGGACTGTGCGTCCCGGCTTCCATCACCACCAGCGCTCCCCGGTAACGTTGAGTCAGTCTCGCTAGCGCCACTCGCTCATTGCTAAGACTGCCTTGCTCTACCACTTCGCCCGCCTCATCGAGCACGCAAAACCGGTGCCGCCGTTCTCCCAGATCCAATCCGATCGTATTATGCTTCTCTTTTTGCTTCATAGACGTCGAGCTTACCCAAGCGCGCAACGCTCAGGCTCTCGCCGCCTTCTCATCTAATCT
>QHOX01000180.1 GCA_003219465.1 Verrucomicrobiota bacterium
ATCGAGATATTTGCTGAGCCTAGAGCGGAGTTCTGTCCGCGCGCGAAAAAGTACACTCTTTACCGCTGGCACCGAGAGATCGAGGACCTCGGCGATTTGTTCGTAGCTAAGCTGTTGATACCTGCGCAGCACGAGCGCCATCCGCTGCGTTTCCGGGAGCCGCCGAATCGCTTCCTCGATAACCTGCTGCAGTTCCGACTCCAAAAGCGATGCGTCGGGCGCGAGGTTCGTCTCATCCTTCAAAGGCAGATCCTCTGCGCCTGGCTCAGATTGCAGCGGAACATTAGGGCGACGCTTGGTGCGGCGCATCTCGTTAAACACCAGGTTGCGCGTAATTTTCAGCAGCCAGGTCGTAAACTTGGCGCGCGGAACATATCGGCGCGCACTTTTCCAAACCCGGATAAAGACCTGCTGCGCGATGTCTTCCACATCTGAAGTGCTGCCGAGCATCCGCGCGACCGTGCCTGCCACCAGGTTCTGATGCTTCTCGATGAGCTTCTCAAATGCCTGAGTATCGCCTCGGCCGACCAACTGCATCAGCCGCACGTCATCGGCATCTTCTTCCGATCTGCCCTGGTTTCCTGGATCGTTCTGAGACATCGTGAGTTAGACGTTGGCACATAGCAAAATTTGCCGAAAAATACGGCTCCCAAAAGTCGGCACTGCACCACCCTCGTAGCCATCGTTTTTGTTGCAAGCCAGCAGCGACCTGTGCAAGCTTGACCGAGGCTTAGACAGAATCCACCGATGAATTACCAGCTCATTCCAAAAGAACTCAGACCGGTCGCTGAAAAGGTGGAGGCGCAGCAGCGGATTTCTGAAGGCGATGCACTGACGCTTTATGGCACAAATGATCTTAACGCTCTGGGAATGATCGCAAACGTGGTGCGCGAGCGAAAGAACGGCAATTACGCGACCTACATCCATAATCGGTACATCAACTACTCAAACATCTGCATTTTATCCTGCCAGTTCTGCGCGTTTGCCGCCAAGAAACGCGACTCGCACGCGTTCGAATACGCGATTGACGAGATCGTCCAGGCGGTGACGGATGCGCTCCCCCTAGGCGTCACCGAGGTGCACATGGTCGGCGGATTGCATCCCACTTTGAAAAAGGACTGGTACCTCGATCTCTTGAAAAGGCTACGCGCGCTTGATCCCCAGCTGCATATAAAGGCATTCACAGCGATCGAAGCCCGCCATTTGGCCCAGCGAGTCTTTAAGATGCCGATTCGCGATACGCTGGAAATTCTCCGTGACGCCGGGCTTGGTTCGATCACCGGGGGTGGCGCCGAGATTTTCGACCCGATCGTGCGCGACCAAATCTGCCGCGGCAAGGAAACCGCTGCCGAATGGCTCGACGTGCATCGCACCTGGCATTCTATGGGTGGCCGCAGCACGTGCACGATGCTTTACGGACACATCGAAACGCTTGCTCATCGGGCTGATCATTTGCGCCAACTGCGGCAGTTGCAGGATGAGACCGGCGGGTTTACTGGGTTTGTTCCTTTTGCGTTCGAGCCGGCGCAATCCCACGGAATCCTTGCCCACATCAAGCGCGCCTCCGCATTTGAACAACTGCGCAATCTCGCGGTGAGCCGTATTTACCTCGACAACATCGATCACCTGACGGCGTATTGGGTTAGCCTCGGATTGCCTCTCGCACAGGTCTCGTTGAGCTACGGCGTGGACGATCTACACGGAACAATTTTGGAGGAAAAAATTTTCCACATGGCCGGCGCCACCACGCCGCAGCAGCAAACTATCGCCGCGCTTGAACACGCCATTCGGGAAGCCGGCCGCGAACCCGCCCAGCGCGATAGTCACTACCGGCACATCTCGCCGCGCTGTTCTGCAACAGCTCCGGTTTCGGCGCCAGCCGAGCTTGCGTGCGCGTAGCACTTCCTGTCATTCCGAGCGAAGTCGAGGAAGCCCCTTGCAAAAACCCAGAGCTATTTCCACGGGATCCTTCCACTACACTTCGTTTCGCTCAGGATGACCGTGGTTCTTGATCGTTTCTCACATTTGAAATCACTGCGCATCGGTTGCGTAAAATATCTTAACGCTCGTCCGCTCATTCACGGCTGGTCAGGCGGCGTTGATTTCGATCATCCATCGACATTGTGTCAGCGGCTCGCGAATGGTGAGCTTGATGTCGCGCTGGTTTCCAGCTTCGAATTTTTGCGTAACCCGATTTACCGGATTGTTGAGGACATTTCGATTTCGTCGGACGGACCGGTTTACAGCGTCGTGGTCGCACATCGCGGTGATTTTTCCGAGATTCGAGCAATCGAACTCGATCCGGCATCTGAAACTGCTGTAAATCTGTTACGCTGTTTGCTCGCAGAACTGCGGTTGAATCTCCGTTTGGTTCCGGGGACCGCAGGCTGCCAGCCTGCCCCTACCGCCAGCTTGCCGGCAACACCTAACGCACGGCTCCTCATCGGAGATCAAGCGATTCAGTTTCGGCAAAAGTACGCCGATGAGTTGCGATTTTGGGATCTTGGTGATCAATGGAAAAAACTTACCCGGCTTCCGTTTGTTTACGCGCTCTGGCTGATCCGGCCCGAAGTCCCCGATGCAAAGTCCATTGCTCAACGCCTACGCGGATTACGAGACGAAAATCTTGCCGATATTCCGGCCGTCGTGTCAGACGCTGTGGCAGACGTCGATGATAACAAACGGGCAGTCACGCGGGAATTTCTCGATCGTTATTACAACGAACATCTTCGATTCGGCTTTGGAACACGGGAGAAGCAAGGATTGCAAACTTTCGCCGATCTTTGCGCAAAACACGCAGTGCTTCCAAAGCGGGCTCGCGAGTTTAGCCTGGTGTAAGAAGTTGCATCGCAAAACGAGCGACTCGTTCTGCGATCCATGTCGGAAATCACCGCTTTTCGTCGGTTAAACCAAGATCGAGATCGTAAAGCTGCCAGCCTGAGCCTGTGAAATGGAATCTGAGCTTGATTCCATCACGATCGACGACAAAACTGCGCGGCGCGCTGAAGAACGCGTATTTCACTTTCGACAAGTTAACGTTTTGCCGAGCTCGAAATGGAACTCTCGCGGCGCTTTCAGGTTCTTTAGCGCTTCGGGATTTGAGAGTAACGCCGCGATGCCCTCAGGGGTGACGTAAGCATCAATGATGGCATCGATGAGCGTTGGCCCGAGATTACTCCATCGCTTGTGACTGCTGGTCTTATTGGCGAAACGCGCCACCAATTGCTTTTTCAGGGAAACTCGGACCGCAGGGAAATCAACGCGCGCACTTATTGCTGCGGCATCGCGCGATTGTACGGCGGCCGTGAATCGCCAAAACGAAAAGTAAGGCGACGCGCCGTAAGTCAGTGGAACGACAATGCAGAAGGTGACCAGCCAACGAATTAGTCTCATTTCAGTGCACACTTACAGACAATTGTGCAATTTGGAACTAACGCGTCGCATCATTTCGTCTCCGCCACCTTGTCACGCAATGCGGAGCAAATAAACTGAGCCCATGCAGGACCGATGGATTTTACCGCCGGGCGAAGATCTGAATGCCGGCGCGATTGCGTGGAACGAGATTTGCGGATCAGAATGCATCGCGCGGCTGCTTTTTCGGAAACGCTTTGGGAGCACGGCCGAAGTTCAAACTTTCCTGCGGCCACGTCTTAGCTCGCTGAGCGATCCATTTTTGCTCCGGCAAATGCGTGCAGCAGTCACGCGGATTCTGTGTGCGATGGATTCGCACGAACGCATCGTGCTATTTGGAGATTACGATGTCGATGGCGTGACCTCCCTTGCATTGCTCGCAGAAATGCTCCGTGGTTACGGCGCGACGCCGGAACTCTTTTTGCCGTTGCGCATGGAGGAGGGCTACGGGTTAAGCCACGAGAGCGTCGAACGTTGCCTCGAGCAGTATCGGCCCCAGTTGCTGATCGCCATTGACTGCGGCACCGCTTCGGCTAGTGAAATTGCCGAACTCAAGAACCGCGGTGTCGATGTCATAGTGCTCGACCACCACGAACCGAAATCACAGCTGCCGGATTGCGTCGCAATCGTGAATCCAAAGGCTGATTCAGCCTCGCCTTTTCATTATCTCTGCAGCGTGGGGATCGTATTCAAACTTTGCCATGCGCTGTTGAAGACGCGACCGCTGCCTGACTTTGATTTGAAATCAAAACTCGATCTTGTCGCGCTCGGCACCGTGGCTGACATCGTGCCGCTCGTGGAGGAGAACCGCGTGCTGGTGCAACGCGGCGCGATCGAAATCGGGCGCACCTGCCGCGTCGGTCTCAAGAAGTTAATGCAAGTCGCCGGAGTGCGTCCGCCGATCTTGCCCGACGACATTGGCTACCGCCTGGGACCACGATTGAACGCTGCTGGCCGGTTGAGCACCGCGGAGAAATCTTTGCGACTTTTGCTCACGAATGATGAAGATCAGGCGGCTGCTCTGGCGATAGAGCTAGACCAACAAAACCGCGCACGCCAGGAAGTGGAGAAGGAAATTCTCGCTGCAGCCATTGTGACAATCGAAAAACAATTCGACGCAGCGCGTGACGCGGCAATCGTGGCGGGCGCGCGCGGCTGGCATCCGGGCGTGCTGGGCATCGTAGCGTCCCGGATTGCTCGAAGATATCATCGGCCCAGCATCGTGATCGGTTTTGACGAAAAGAGCGTCGGGAAGGGAAGCGGACGGAGCATCGAGGGGCTAAATCTCGTGGAAGCGCTGACTCGGTGCGCGGCCACGCTCGAGAAATTCGGCGGCCATGAAATGGCAGCCGGTCTGGTGTTACACGAGGAAAATTTTTCGAAATTTGCCGAGGCGTTTTGCAGTACCGCTCGCGAGTTACTTTCAGAAGAAGCTCTGCAACGCTCGCTGCGACTGGATCACGAGCTGCCGTTCACAAACATCGATATCGAATTTCTTCGTTGGCACGAACTTTTGCAGCCGTTCGGAAGTGGAAATCCCCAGCCGCTTTTCTTTGCGCGTGCGGTCGAGCCCGTCGGGGCGCCGCGAGTCTCAAACGAGAAACATCTAATTTTTCGGTTGCGCCAGGGCGACCGACATCGTCGCGCTATCTTTTTCGACGGCGCGGCAAATGAATTTCCGCCGCCGCCGTGGGACGTCGCATTCCGCATTGGGGTGGATGAATATGGCGGCGAGACTTTGGTTGGCATGCGAATCGAGGCTTTGCGCGCAGCCGAAAAGGCTTGAAGCACCAAGTTCGAATGGCATGACCAGCGTTTCGACAAATCTTGACCACTTAGGCTGGATCCCGCGCCCGCGGTTGCTCGCGCTGCGGCGGCTCGGGATCGAGACGACGGAAGATTTGCTAACGCATTTCCCACGGCGTCATGAGGATCGGACTGAGTTCCCACAGTTTCCGCGGGAAGAAACCGACGCTCCCATCTGCCTCTGCGGCGAGGTAACCAAAACGTCGCTGCGCCGTTTTGGGGGCTGGAAGAAAATCTTTGAAGCGACGCTAGAGGAATCGCAGCCGAACGCGCTGAGTGAGCCGCTCGTATGCCGCTGGTTTAATCTGCATTACGTGCAGAAAATGATCGCCACGGGTCAGCGCATCGTTGTTTTCGGCAGGCCGCGTCTGCGCGGAAAACGAATGTGCATGGATCATCCGGAGTTTGAGGTGATCGAGAATGACGAAGAGATATCGATCCATTTTCGGCGCATCACGCCGATCTATCCTGCGACTGAAGGTCTTTCACAGCGCGTCTTGCGCGGCATCATCTATCGTGTCTTGCACGAGTTTCCAGAACCGGGATGGCAACCGATCGCCCCGGCCAGTTTGGTGAGCGGCGAGCGATCGGATGCGATTCGAGCGATACATTTTCCCGAAAGTTGGGAAGCGCGTGACGCCGCGCGCGAGCATCTCGTGCTCTCGGAATTCTTCGCCATGCAAATGCTGATTGCGTCGCGGCGTTTCGAGTCATCCGCCCGAGCCGGCCAGGCACACTGCGGGTCAGGCGCGCTGCTGGACAAATTCTTAAAGGGGCTTCCGTTTGAATTGACTGCTGCTCAGCGAAAAGTGATCTCCGAAATCCGGCGCGATCTGGCGACGAATCGTCCCATGAATCGCTTGTTACAGGGCGACGTCGGCTCGGGAAAAACCGTCGTTGCGATTGCGGCGATGCTTCTTGCCGTTGAAGCGGGATATCAGGCCGCGTTCATGGCGCCGACGCAAATTCTGGCCGAGCAACATTACGAAGTACTGCGGCGTTGGCTCGAGCCGCTGAGCGTCCACATCGCATTACGAACAGCAGCAAGACAGGAAGAAAGCGGGCCATTACCGTTATTTTCGGGCGACGACGCCCACCAAATCATCGTCGGCACACATGCATTGCTTTACGAAAGTGTTTCGTTTTCGAATCTCGGCCTGACGGTTATCGATGAGCAGCACAAGTTCGGGGTAGCGCAGCGCGCCCGGCTGACTGCGCGCGAGCCGGTGCCGGACGTGCTGGTGATGACTGCGACGCCGATCCCGCGCACGCTAACGATGACCATCTACGGCGACCTCGACGTTTCGACGATCGATGAGATGCCGAGGAACCGCGGAAAGATCGTCACCGCAGTGCGCGACACGTCGAAGCTGGGCGAGGTGCTCAGCTTTTTGCGAACGCAATTGGAGAAGGGACGTCAACTGTATGTGATCTACCCCTTAATTGATGAAAGCGACAAGCTGGACGTGAAAGCCGCCGCGGCGGAATACGAGCTATGGCGTGAACGTCTGCATCCGTTCCGATGCGAGTTGCTTCATGGCCGGATTCCGGCGCCGGAGAAACAGCAGATCATGGATCGGTTTCGCCGCGGCGACACCAACGCGTTGATCAGCACGACTGTGCTCGAGGTCGGCGTCGATGTGCCAAATGCGACTATTATGCTGATTGAAAACGCCGAGCGATTCGGTCTCGCCCAGCTGCACCAGCTTCGGGGCCGGATCGGCCGCGGCGAACACAAATCGTTTTGCATCTTGCTGAGCTCCAGCCAGACCCAAGAGGCTTCGGCGAAGCTCGCCGTTTTGGAACGAACGACGAACGGGTTTGAAGTGGCCGAAGCGGACTGGGAATTGCGCGGCCCGGGCGATGTGCTCGGCACAGCGCAAAGCGGCCTGCCAGCGCTGAAAATTGGCGATTTGAAACGCGACGCAGACCTGATGCGACGCGCTCGCGCAGCAGCCATGTCGATCTTCGAAACAGACCCACGTCTGGAGTCGCCTGAGAATCAACGTTTTCGGGGTTTAATTGTCGAACAACAGGGAAAAAGTTTCTCCCACGTTAGTTGATGAAAAACCTCGCAAAATTTTTGCTTTTCGTGCTGCTGTTAAGCGCCGGAATTTCGCTGCTTTACGATTATCGCCTCAAACACGGCGGCTTAAAGTTCGCATCCGGGCGCACACCGGAAAAGTACACATTTGCCTCCGAACCGGCGGTCAATCCAAAACAAGTCGCGTCGCTCGAATCCTTGAATCGGGAGCGGCGTGCGCTGGTTAAGAGCGTCGTGCCATCGGTCGTAGCGGTGAAGACATCGACCAAGGTAGCTATCCGGCGTGAATATGGAGTTGATCCATTCGAATTCTTCTTTCCGAACCAGCGACGATTTCGCAATCCACGCGACGAAGAGCTGGTGCAGAATTCACTTGGGTCGGGCGTCATCGTGACCAATGAGGGTCACATCATTACCAACAATCACGTGGTGACGGACCGACAAGGCCGTCCGGTTGATCAAATTGAAGTGCAACTGGCCGATGGCCAAACCAAGAAGGCGCGTCTGGTGGGCGCCGATGAACAAGTAGATCTCGCTGTGCTCAAGATCGATGACCCGGGCGTGAAGCCTCTAAAGCTTGCCGACTCCGACATGGTACAGCCCGGAGATTTTGTTTTTGCGATCGGTAATCCGCTTGGATTTGAGGAAACGGTGACTGACGGCATCATCAGTTCAAAAGGACGACCGAATCGCAGCGACGCTTTCGCTGATCTGCTGCAGACCAATGCAGCAATTAATCCGGGTAACAGCGGTGGTCCCCTGATCAATCTCCGCGGTGAAGTGATCGGCATTAACACGGCGATCGCCTCGACCACCGGCGGATCGCAAGGCTTGGGTTTCGCGATTCCGTCGAACACAGTTCGCAGTGCGCTGGAAAGTTTGTTGAAACAAGGACGCATCATTCGCGGGTATCTCGGGATCCAGACGGGAGCGTCGCAGCGTGGCGCTGACGACTCGGACACAGGAGGTGTGACTGTGGGCGAAGTACTCTCCGGATCTCCGGCAGAGCAGGCAGGCCTACAGCCTGGCGATGTCATTCGCAAGTTCGACGGACGCGACGTGAAGAATTTTAGGGCGCTTCGCACACTAGTCGCCGAGGCACCGTTGGATAAGCAGGTAGAGCTTCAAATCGTCCGAAACGGAAAACCGTTCACAGTGAAAACGCAGATTAAAGAGCAACCGGTTGATTACGAAAGCGCGCGCGTTCTTCCTCGCGGAAATCAGCCGCAGCCCCAAGCCCCGCGACAGCCTAACGATCAGGAAACGGTTGACAGTCCACTGGTATCAATTCACGTGGACGAACTAACTCCGGAAAGCGCGCGCCAGCTTGATCTGCCTCCGAACGTGCAAGGCGTCTTAGTCACCGACGTCGATCCCGACAGCGGTGTGGCAGAATTGCAGAAAGGCGATGTGATTGAAGAAATCAATCAACAGCCTGTTACGTCAATTTCCGACTACAAGAAGATCGCTGGGTCGCTCGACCCGGACCAGCCGCAAGTCTTATTCGTTTGCCGGCATCGCGCGCGCTCGTTTTTAGTTTTGCGACCGCGCTGATGCTGTTGTAGCCGCCTCGCTGTGCCGAGGCGCTGACCGCGCGCTAATGTGCACGGCAAAACAGCGCAGCGTTTTACACGATCAGCAAGCGATCGCGCGCCGCCGGCGAATTGTTGCCAGCCATCTCCAAGATTGGCTCCATGCGGGGCTCGAATCCTCCAAGCATCGGAAAAGATTTACCGGAATTTCTCGGAAAAAGTATTGACACTCGGAAGTCGGTTCTGATTCAAAGCCGAAAAAATGAAAACAACACTTTTGGGGATGCTGGGGCGATGGCTAATGGGAGCGACACAAAAAGCGCTCGCTTAAGGAAACGAGCTAGTTCAACGCCGGCGCTTTACCTAATGATACCGTTGGCACTGTGCAGCGGGAATCTACTTGCCCAAAAGATCGTGCGGATCGATTCGCCGAATCTAGCGATGGAAGAACAAGAAGCGAATGTAGATCGGAATAGCCCGATCATCTTCTCGAATCTTGGGCCGACAGCGTCGGATAAGTAGGATTCGAGGACTTTTGCCAAGCTCACGGTGGCCGGAAGAGACTCGCTTACCGAGCCCGAGACGTGGGTGGCAGTGAACTTCATACCTAAGAGAGACGTGCAGGCGAGGGTGCTGCTGGCGGCGATAACCTATGTCTCAGGAACCAAGCTGGTGAACCTGGGTCTCTACAGCGACGATGATGGTGAAGTTGGGAGTCCTCTTCCAGGCGGTCAGGGCAGCACGACGGAAATTCCTGCCAGTGGCGAGTGTTGTCAGTTGGCCAGGGTTACACTCTCGGGCAGCGGTGTGACGCTTACTGCCGGTATGCGCTACTGGCTAGTGGCAAGCCCCGATAATGTGAATGGAGCCAGCTTTACCGGTAGCTGGCAAACTTCAAATCAGGGTATTTACGCCCAGTATGCCCCGCCTTCGCCATGGGTGGCGGGAACGGGAGCGTGGCCGGCTGCCGAGGTACGAGGGGCTCCAGTTGCTGGTTCGGCGCAACCCCATGAAGCAGATTTCGACGACACTGGCACAAATGGAATAACTATCTTCAATAATCTGGGGTCGACACCAACAGAGCGCTTCTACCCTATGCTTGGGCCGGGCATGGCTGGCAACCGCGCACCTGACGGAAGCGAGACATGGCTCGCTTTGCCCTTTATTCCGAAAGCAAACTGCCATGCCAAGACTCTGGCAGCAGCAATTGGTTATTTTTCTGGGGATATGAAGGTGAACCTGGGAATTTATAGTGATAACGGCGGGACGGTAGGAACATTATTACCGGGGGGTCAAGCAAGCACGACCAATATACCCGCCTATCCAAGCTGCTGCGACCTGGCTGAAGTCGTTCTTCCTGGTGCGGGGGTAGCGCTTACGGCCAAAACACCCTATTGGCTGGTCGCGAGTACAGACGACGTCAATGCGCCCACCTTCGAAGGTTTCTGGCGCGAAACCACCGTCTTTAGCAACTATCAAGAGCCTCAATTTTTCTTCTGGACGTTTGTCGCGAGTAATTGGCTCGCGGCACAAATCCGGGGAACTGCGCCGTAAGACGGAGCGAACCGATCCATTCTATCGAAACCAGAATCAAACCATGAAAACACCCCTTCAAACGCGCCAACACCGCACTGTAATATACTCTACGGCGTTATCCGTCCGCCAGCTATCAGGCATTCTGCTCACCACTGTAGGTGTGCTTCTAGCGTTCACCAGCGTTTATGCCATCCGACGAGCCCCATTTGTTTCCTGGATTCCCGACCAAAGGATTACATCTCCCCCCGGAAGCCCTCCGACCTTCGCTACACAGTATTTCCGCTTGATTGATTTTGATGCCCCCAACGGTGTTATGATCAACAAGAATTCTTCAAATAGCAGCGTCCTCCCTGCCACGAATGTCAAAGTGGCCGCATGCGATCCAATCATCGACACCGGCTGCACAGGAAGGAATGATAATCCATCTACTGGTTACAAGGTTTTCTTCAACAGCGCTGCTCTGAACCCAGGCGCCACTACTATCACCCTCACTGTTACGGGAAAGAACGGCGGCGCGACCGCTTACACCTCGTTCACTTTACGATGGGCTACCTCCGGCTCGTACCCGCCGACCACTGAGGCTCTGCCCAACCGGGCATTGCGACTCAATTCTTCAGTAAACGGCACCGTTACATACTCGACCATGTTTGTGATCGGCGATGTGGCCGATGATGGCATGGGTGGCACTATCGAAGACGTGGATAGTATCGACGTTGGGAATTTTACCGTTACCTCCAGTAACACGCAGCTCCTTCCAAATAGTCCTAACAATATTTCCCTCGTTCGAATGCCATTACAGGAGGGCTATATTGATCAAGCAACGCCTCGCCAATACTCCTTAACAGCCACCACGGCGCCAGGGATGTCAGGTTTCACGACAGTGACCGTTGAATTCCACGACCCGGACATGAATTACACCAGCACATCATTCGTGCTTCAGGCGATCGATTACAACAACACCGAGCCTTCAATCAGCAACGCCAGCGGCCAGAAGACATACGTTGCCTGCCCGATTCCAACCCCGGCGCCCAGTGCGCTGCCATTCACCTATACAGTAGCGTCCGGCGGCGACAGCACATTACCATCGGATCTCCGGGTCACTGCCGGCTCCTCTAACACTGCGTTAGTACCGAACGATTTTGTGAATAATTTGATAGTTACCCAACCAGATAGCAATGGCACAGGAACGGTGAAGATCGTCCCGATAACCCCCTTGCCTTCGCTGTCACCTGGAGTACCACAAGCTTCTACCATCACCTTAAACGTCACGGATGATAAATATTCGCGCCAAACGACATTTCTCTACGTGGCTGCGGGCCGCGCAAAACGGCTTCGAAAGCATGTACAGCCGCGCAACGGGAGTGTATCTCCTGGACCCGGATCCGGCAACGGGTCATCGCCCAAACGACGCATTTCTGACAGGGGAAATGCACCGCATCAGTTGGAATCAGATTGAACAGGCTCAGGGAACGTATCTCTGGGCCGATAACCTCGACGACATCTTCACGCAACTTCCATTCGGTCAAGACGCTTCTCTCAACCTGATCGAAGAGCCCTGTTACATCCTCGGCCTCACCAACCCCCCGACAGTCACTTGGTGTGATACAAGACCGCCGGCCGGAAGCACGACTTGTACCTTGTACACTTGCACGGGTGGAAATCTGCGGGCGGTGCCTTGGGATAAAAACCTAATGACGCGCCGTGAGAGCTACATAAGTCAAATGGCGTCACACTTGCAGAGCACAGGTAACCTGGCAAAAGTTTCGATTATCAACACCAATCTTCCCGGCGGGGACAGCGGCATCCGCAACTGCGACGGACATGGGTTTAGCGCAATGGGTGACCCGTCGCACTACACCATCATGACGGGATACAGCCGGCCAGCCCTACTCGCTGCAATCCAGCATGAACTCCGGACGGTGCAGGACGTGTTCCTCCGATATCCTTACTCTGCGCCGATACTTATCCAAATCGGATTTTTTGTAGATGCCACTGACGATTTGGGCCCTTCGGCGAACTGCACCGGGAGCGGATGTTACACCGATGAATTATGGCAATGGCTTTACAAAGACGCTGGCGATCCGACCAAAGGCCCTAACAAAGATGTTAACGGCAATCCAGTGGTCGCCCTTGCCGATGAATTTAACGGCATTATCCGTCCGCGAGTTGCGTTTTTCCAGGAAAACATTGCGGCAGCGCGAGCACCCGCGGCGAGCGCCGAGCCGAACTATGTTACTCCAAGCTCGATGCCCGCGGCTTACACGTTTACTCCAAATGCGACTCAGCTACCGACGTTCGCGTACTGGGCCGGCTTGGGCGATCCGTACAACGTGAGTATCTATAATAACGCCATTGTTTACCAGGCGAATACACCCTGGTCGAGTCCCTTCAGCGGCGCCGACAAGTTAGGCAAGACGCTCAATGGGACGCCCAATGATGGGATGGAAGCAGCTTTTAACGCGTACCTGAACGAGTATTTGGAAATCTACCCGGGAGACATCGATGAAGCTCAACCCTTTCCAACAGGTTCTGCGACATTGGATGCCGTACTCTGGCAGTCGGAGCTAAAATCCTGGCACGATTACTACAAAGACCAGCGGGCTCTCTCTCTCCGCGCTCGACGGAAGCGCCAGGCGGGTTAAGCGTCGCTTATCAGGACAGCACACATTTCAATGTGAGCTGGTATGCCATGTATGGCGCTGACTCATATAGCCTTCAGGCTAGAACGGTGGGCACGGCGCCAGCTCCAGACTGGACCGACGTCTCGTGCATCCCAAGCAGCACATCGTGCTCGGTAACTGTGCCCATGGGAACAACGCAGTATTCGTTCCGGGTGATGGGAAAGAACAGCGTTACTGGCACGCAGTCGGCGTGGGCGAACGCCGCTATTTTCTTGTCCGAAGCCATCAACGATGGTTATGTCATCAAGACTGGTACTAATTACTCGGCGAAGCAGAATGATACGCCGCCGGGCATTCGCGCCGGGGAAGGAAGCGGCATGCCGCTCCCACATTGGCGAGGGATTCTCTCCTCCAATACCGGAGCACTTTCCTCGGTCGCTACAGCCGTTTTAGGTGCCAAGCTGCGTCTGCATCAGGCCACGTCGGGCAGTAACTTTAGCCCGGCAAATCCCTGCGTGGTCGATGTGGAGAAAGGCAGTTTTGGCGGCAATGCCGGCCTTGCCGGGACTGATTATTATCAGTCGGATCTATATACCACGACAGTTGCCTTCAACATTGTTAATACTCCGGCCAGCGTGAACAATGGGTGGTTCGAAATGGTATTCCCGCAATCTCTGGCCACGGCCTACGTCGGGATCACCGCCAGCCCGAACGACCACACACAGTTCCGGGTAGTGTCCTAATTTGAATTTATGAGGAACGAAATACCATGGGTAAAAGCTCTGGCGCGTGCCGTCCAGCAAGCGTGCAAATGCTGTGGCCTACAGGCTAAAGTCACGTCAGAACAGAACAAGATTGTCGTTACCCGTGATCGCGGAAGCTCTAACCTCAGCTCACGCCCGGAGGGCTTACACATCGCAACACGATGCCCCTGCGTTTTCGACCCAGCACGCAATCGCGTGACGACGGCACACCCCGGAAAGCATTTCCCAAAGCGCGTCGAGAACGCGATTCACGGACGCTCTCACCGATTCAAAATTCTGATCGCCGACGTATCTGCCCAGCAGCCTTTGATCGGCGGCGGAGTGTTCGCGGTCGGCTTCGATGTGCACGCTGAAGTAATCGTAATGTTTGGGATCAGCGAAGCCGTAATGTTTTTTCAGGCCGTCAATTTTGGACTCGCAGATCGCCGGGATCTGACTTTCGTACGTGTAAAGAGCCGCCAGACCTTCTGCGGTTGATCCATCGCGGCAAACTTTTCGGAACGTATCGATCAAGTTTTTTGTTTCAGGCCATTTCTCTGCGTTTTGCGCATCCCGGGCAGACACGCCAAGACCTTCGACAAAGTTGAGCCAAAGCTCGGGATGATTCGGTGCGCCAGCCTCTTCGTCGATCAGATTGTTGAGCAACTTTCTGCGTGTCGATTGATCGTCGCACTTCGCGTGCACCGCCGACAGATACGTCGGAAATGCCGCAACGTGCTGGTAATACTGCCGCGCATAGTCCGCGAGGGCATCTTTGCTCAGTTCCCCGCGCGTCCACGCGAGATAGAACGGATGTTTTAACAGATGTCTCTCCGCAATGTTATTGTCGATCGCATTGATGTATTCGTTCATTATTTTTCTCCAGATGGGACTTCAGCCACAGATTGACACAGATTTTTACGGATTAAAGAAGCAGAATTTTTATCTATGTTTCATCCGTGTGCATCTGTGGCTGAAAAGATTCATGTCATTTGCAAAATGTGTTTAATCCCACGAACAGGGATGAGCACCCAGCTTGGGCGATTATTTAATTCATAACCGATTTCGTAAACCGCTTTGTCGAGCAGATAGGCTTCCAGCATGACCTGGAGATCGTCGCTGTTTTTGGGGATGAACATGGCGCCCGTCGTGGTGCTCAGATAGCTTTGCAAAAACATGCTGCTCGTCTGGCGATACCAGAGATCAGCCCAGCGCTCGAGGAAAGGCACGTCTTCTTTGCGCATCGCCTGCTGCCACAGGGCGGCGTAGGCGGCATATTGGAAGGAGCGCATCATGCCCGCGACGTCCCGCAGCGCGGAGCGTTTCATTTTACGGTCGCTTAGAGGGCGCGCCGGTTCCCCTTCGAAATCAAGAATCACGAAGTCTTTGCCGGTATAAAGCAGTTGCCCGAGATGGTAGTCGCCGTGAATCCGGATTTTCGCGGCGTTGTTTCGACGATCGAGCAATCGTTTTTCGCGGGCCAATATCTCTTTTTCCGCAGCGAGCACTTCTCGGGCTTCACTGCGGAATTTCGCAGGGACATCCGACAACTTCTTCTCCAAAGACGTAAACGCGCGTCGCAGGGATGTGCGCATGCTTTGGTAAACGGAGCGCTGGGCCATGGCGTTGAATGACTCCGGCGCGAACGCGGGATCGTTGCTCCTCGATGCGAGTGCGAGATGCAGTTCGCCAGTCCGCTGCCCCAGCAGCTTTACTTTTTCAGGATACACGCCGCCAACCAATTCGTTGATGAGAACACCGGGCGGCGCTGTTTCATTCTGAAAATCGGCTTTGCGTTCCAGCACGCGCTCGTAGTAGCGGCCGAGTGCGTCCACAGTCAGCGTCCAGACGTTGCCTTCATTGGGGACCGCGCGTTGCAGCAGACAAACGACGGTCGGCTCCGCCTTTGCCCGACGATATTCGAGTGCTCCGACGAAAGCTGGCACGTTTGGAAAATCGGTTTGCTCTGTCAGGAATCGGGTGATTTCCACGTCAGGGTTCACGCCGTCCTCGAGTTTCCGATAGAGTTTCAGGAAAAATTTATTGTCAAAGAGCATTGAAGAGTTGCTCTGTTCCGCGCTCAGGACGTGCGAGTTGGCAGAAACATCAAAGTCTTGCGACTCGAGACCGGAGGTTGTGAGGCCGACAAATTGTCCTGCCTGAGCTCTGAGTGTTCGACGCCGTACGATGGCGTCGAACAATTGCGAGCGAAACGCCGAGTCCCAAATAGCATCGCACAGGATGGCGCCGTTCCTGCGTCCGAAGTGCGCTACGATCGCGTGCGGCGCGTTCTGCGCGATCGCGTGCGCGGTTTCGCCCGAGGCGATCTTTACCGGTATGGCGTACGTTTCCGTCGGAGCATCCAGATAATTTACCTCGACGAACCAGAGTCGGGCGCCCTCGGCATCGGGCGAGAAAGCAAGCTGCTCTTTTACTTCTAGATTCCGAAAGGTGCGCGCTTTGGAACCAAACCAGCGGGAATTCTGGATGTGATTGGGAAGAACCTCGCGCTCGATCTGTTCTCGCTGGCTGTTCCCAAGCAGGACTTCCAACTGAGCTGGCGCCTTGATGGTTGGGACAACGTGTTTCTTCAACGCGCGGCGCGCGTCGATCGGCGCTTGCAGCGCAAACCAGTAATAGGCGTGCGGGCCCAGTGTGATGACGTAGTGCGTTTTTCTGATCGGTCGAAATAGATTGCGGCTAAAAACTTCCATCGGCACGCACCCGGCGAAGCGCGAAAGATCCAACTCGGCCGATTGCGAGAACCGCGAAAGATTCACAATCACCACTATGGTCTCGTTTTCCCAGCGGCGAAGGAACGCCAGCACTTTCGGATTGTCCGGATTCAAAAATTCGAGAGAGCCGCGCGAGAACGCCTTGAAGTTTTTCCGCATCGCTATTACGCGACGTGTCCACCACAGCAGTGACGAAAGATTTTTCTGCTGGTTCTCCACGTTAATCGCTTCGTAGTGATACTCGGGATCAATCGTGACCGGTAGATAAAGCTGTTGCGGATTTGCTCTTGAAAATC
>QHOX01000392.1 GCA_003219465.1 Verrucomicrobiota bacterium
CCGTTGCCACAGCTCGGGCTCCATCAACATCCCTCCGTGCTCAGCTCTGCGTAGAGCCACGCTTTGGCCGCCCTCCAGTCTCGCATTACCGTGTTGGGATGTACCTTAAGGACGTCGGCAATCTCTTCTACGGTCAGTCCCCCGAAGTAACGCATTTCGACGATCTCGCATCTGCGGCGATCAAACTCGGCCAGCTTTTCCAGCGCTTCATCAAGCGCCAGCAGCTCCTCCGCCCGCTCTTCGGTGACCAAAGCCGTCTCGTCCAGAGTCACCCTTATCGCCCCGGCGCCGCGTTTGAGCGCGTGGCGTGCGCGCGCGTGATCCACCATGATGCGCCGCATTAGTTGCGCGGCAACGGCCATAAAATGTGTGCGGTTTTGCCATGGCGGCTGTGTTTTGTCGGTAAGTTGTAGATAGGCCTCGTTGAGAAGCGCGGTCGTTTGCAGCGTGTGGCCGGCGCGTTCCCGGCTCATATAATAATGCGCCAGCCGGTGCAATTCGGGCTGCACAAGCGGAATCAGCTTTTCGAGCGCTCCCTCATCTCCGCCGCTCCAGTCGCCCAGCAGTTGGGTGACTTCTTGTTGCGATGGAGAAGGCGTCGTCATACAGGCTGCTCGACGCTGTAAATTTTAACACGGTCGAGGGATTTTTACAGCCTGACGGCTTCTTTAGAATATCTCGCGCAGCCGTGGTGGGTTCTAAGCGGGATTTCCGCTTTAGGAGATAGAAGCACATTCATGCCGGCACGAAAAAAACAGACGCGCCGGACAGATGTCACAACCTGAAAAGGAAAATTATGAAAACAACTGATTTGATCAAAGATTTCGGATCGCACCCGAAGATTGTGAAGTTCGTCGTAGTCCAGAAGCGCGAAGAAAGCCACGCTGAAAGGAGGACTTAATGTCTTTTGAAGCGCTGATGCTGCCTCATCTTGATGCAGCGCACAATTTGGCCAAATGGCTGCTCCGCAACGAAGAGGACGCGTGCGATGTTGTCCAGGAGGCGTATTTGCGTGCGTTCAAGTCGTTCAGTGGATTCCATGGTTCCAATGGCCGCGCCTGGTTGCTGACGATTGTCCGAAACACCTCCTACACGTTGCTCAAAAAGAACCGTGGAGCTGATCTCACTACAACTTTTGATGAAGAAATACACGCGTCCGGCGACGAGTCTTTGAGTCCGGCGACAATTCTGGAGCATAGTGAAGACACGGAACTAATCCGGCAAGCAATGGATGAATTGCCCGTGGAATTTCGTGAGATCCTGACGCTGCGACACCAGGAAGATCTCTCCTACAAGGAGATAGCGGACATCGGGCAAATCCCGCCGGGTACGGTCATGTCGCGTCTCGCCCGCGCGCGCGCCAAGCTCAAGGAATGCTTAGCGGCTCGCATCAGTAAGGAGAAACGTTCAGCCCCTTTCTCTGGGCCCGACGCGCTGTTCACGCTTCCTTCGTCGCCAAACTCTCACCTCTGTTAGGAGGCCGCGGTCGTCCGGCGCACATCACCTAAAGGGCCGGGAATATCACCGGCGCAAAACGGTATGGATAGATGAAATCAATTAAACCAATCGCCGATTACTGAAATCAACAATTAGAAAGGCCCACATTATGTCAGCTTTCCCAGCTCACTATCCGTTGCCCGCTACCAGGTGGGCGACTGTACTGAGTCCGCTTGTAAGGCATGTGAATATGGGCGCTCTGGCGTTTGTGATGTTCGGTGCCCTGGCGTTTCTGAATGCCACGCAAGGCAAAGACTCCGAAACAAGAGGGTCGGCTCCTCCCAAATCTACAAAGACTGAGGTTGTCATCGATAACTTCAGCTTCTCACCCAAGACATTCACGGTGCCCGCCGGGGGAACGGTGACCTGGACCAACCACGACAACGCGCCGCACGTGGTGACGAGCGCTGACGATCAGTTCACAAAGTCGCCTGTGTTGAAGACGGGTCAGCACTTCTCCAATACCTTCGCGACAGCAGGAACTTACTCTTACTTCTGTTCAATCCATCCTCGGATGACAGGAAAGATCATCGTCAAATAAACGATCAACCACAACCCAACTCTATGAAATCACCGCTCTGTTTGTCCCTGTTGAAAGCCGCGCTCTTGATTGCTCCGCTGGCCTTGTGCTTTGGTTCGACGTACGGGCAAGCGAGAGATAGGAATGTGCTATCTCCCGGTCCAGTAAGACCAGGGAATTTGGATTATCGAACTAAGTTACCAAAAGGATATCTCAAGGTCTATTCGGTGAGTGATGAATTCAACGATGGCGCTTACTACGCACACGGTTCCTACGCTATCTATTCCATTGACGGGAGGCTCTTCAAGAGGATTGAAAATAACATTTCGCGCACTGATGAAATAATCCCCTGGGAGGTGGCGCTTCCCGTTGGGTCTTACACGGTCGTTGCTCGGTCGGCGAGAGACGGAGAAGTCCGCGTTCGCTTTGTCATCAAGGCAGGCCAGCGGACGATTGTCGATCTGGACCTCGCAGAAAACGAGACGTACAGACGGCGGTTCCAGACCAGTGATCGCGTGGCGAGTTCAAGCTATTCGTAACTCTTCAATCTTACGAAAACTCGGATGAGCTCCAAAGCGAGCAATGAGTTTGACACAAGGCACAACGATCGCGCCGGGAAAATCCGCGAAGCGGCCGTCGCGGCATTAAAGGAATTAGACCGATTGCGCTCAGCTGGGCCCGTGACTAAGGAAGCGCTCGACGCTGAGGTCGCGCGCATCGCACGAGAGAAGCTCCAGCCGTACGGATGCGATCTCGTCGTTCACCGGATGGGTGACGGCGTTACGCGATTTTTAATCAAAGGGCAAAAGCAATGGGAGAGAATACGATCTGGTCAAGAGCTTCTACCATCCTGACGATGGATCGATTCTAGAAGCAGAGGCCTGACTTATGACTGTCGGCCTTAAAGAAGGTCGTTGTAATCGCTCAGGTACCTGATCGCCCAAAACTTTCGGGAATAAAAGCGCGCCGAATCGGTAAGGAAAGGGCGTGAGGCAATCTGCCAAGCACCTAAATAGAACCAAAATTAAACCCACATCCTATGCAATCTCATATCCATCACTCCGACGACAACCACACCAGAGAGGCCACAGAATCATCGCAATTAACGACCTCGTTCTCAGCGCCCAACCGCCTCGCCAGGCGGAGATATACAGACCGGAGTACCGGCGTTCTTACAAACAACAACCTAAGGCACAAACATATGTTCAGAATTTTGGCCACGTTTGCGTCAATTTCCGCTTTCTTGCAGGTCGCTCCGCTTGCGAATGCAGCGACGGACGAAGAACAGAATCCGGCCCAGCCCGTCAACTCCGTCATCGAGTGGAATAGAACTCTTTTGGCAATCGTTCGCACGCCCGGCGCTCAGCCAGCTAGCATTCACTCAACCCGCAATTTCGCAATTTTGCACGCCGCCATCTACGACGCCGTCAATAACATCGAGCCAAGGTTCAGTCCGTACCTTGTGCACCTTGCCGACGTTCCAAGGAGCGCGTCCAAAATAGCTGCGGCCGATGAGGCAGCTCATGATGTCCTCGTGTTCCTATATCCTGCGTTTCAAGTGTCGTTGGACACGGAACTGCAGCAGGACTTGGCGCAGATTCCTGATAACGAGCGAAAAGCGCAGGGAGTAGCCGTGGGGCAGGCGGTTGCCGGCCAATTGCTCGCTGCGCGCAGCGCCGATGGAGCGAATGTAGCTCCACCGCCGTACGTCCCGGGTAACCAGCCCGGAGACTACCAGTTGACGCCGCCTAATTTCGCGCCAGCGGATTTCACCCAGTGGGCTCAGGTCACGCCGTTTGCGTTGGAGCGGGCCGACCAGTTCCGTCCCGGTCCTCCTCCGGCACTCATAAGCGCCCTTTACACTGAAGTGTTCAATGAAGTCAAAAGTCTCGGGTTCATTGACAGCACTACCCGCACTGCGGAACCCACCGAGATCGGCCGATTCTGGAACGGCAACATCCAGGACTTCTGGAACGAGATCGGACAAACGGCCGCGCTGCATCATCATCTCAACCTTGAGCGCAGCGCGCGTCTCTTTGCACTGCTGAATGTAAGCCTGGCCGACACCACGATCGCCTTCTTCGAAGCCAAGTACACGTACAACTTTTGGCGTCCGGTAACTGCGGTTCGACTCGCAGGCACTGATGGAAATCCGCAGACCGAGCCTGATCCAACGTGGCTTCCACTATCCACGAGGACCGCTCCGGATCCTTCCTATCCCGGAGCACACAGCGCAATCAGTAAAGCGGGCGCGACCGTGTTGAGCTTTTACTTCGGCGACGAATTCACTTTCGATGTCAGCTCCGAGTCGCTGGCGGGAGTAACGCGACACTTCACCAGCTTCGCCGCCGCGGCGGAGGAAGCGGGACTGAGCCGTATTTTCGCAGGTCAA
>QHOX01000391.1 GCA_003219465.1 Verrucomicrobiota bacterium
CTCAAGAATTGACTTCGAGAATCCGGTTTAACACCGACTTTGCCCAGAAACTCGCAGACGAGATCAAGCCAGGCACCACAGTTATCGTCACGGATCAGCCGGCAGTGAGAAATTCAATTCCTGATTCCACATATTTCGCAGCAAAATAATGCCGCTCGTATGCGCCTGCTTTTGGCCGCTTTGGGGACAATGCTTATCCTCAACGGTTGCGCCACGAGTAGGTACGCAGAAGTCTGGCACAAAAAGCCGCATTTGACGGGGCCGCCGGGCGCTGGACCGCTGGCCTCGGCCGAGCAAAGCCTAACCAGGGCGATGCACGAAGAGCGGGCGAAGCCGCTCGTTGCGCTTGGCGATTGTCTCGAGGCGCTCCAGTCGACATCAGACGAACTGAAACGAAATTCTGCAAACGCAACAGCTATTCGCGACTACAACTTTGGTGTTAGCCGCGTCTTCCAAATCATTCACGATGCGCAGCTTGACCCATGGACGCAGCCGTTGAGCGTGCCGACAACGGGCGGCGATTTTGTGCTGACGTACGAGCCTGATCCGCGACCGGAGTGGAATCCCGCGCTCTATGAATTCACGCCCGCTGACGAGTTCGATGTAGGCGGCAAATATGTCACGGAACGGACCACGCGCGATGGAATAGGCGCTCCTATCGTGGCGGTCGAGCGGGAGGCAAGTAAAGACCGGCGCGAGAAGCTCGCACCCTCAAGAATCTTCCGCACCGTTACCGCGATTGCTCAGTTTCACGGTCGCCGGTGCGTGCTCGAATTTTATGATCCGCTCGATCAGGAGAGCGTAAGCTTCTATGGCCGCACCGTTCCACTGGCCGCCGACTTCACGGTGCCACTCGCGGTGATGCTCCAGCAGACGGATCCCGGAAAACACGAATTGTGGCGCGTTCTCAATCCGGAGAAATACGCAGACAGTGCAGCGATTGAGCGCCTCCAGCCTTATAACCCTAAAAAAACAGTGGTACTCGTGATCCATGGTTTAAAAGATTCGCAAGCTACCTGGACCCCGATGATTAATAAGCTGCGTAGCGACCCCGTGATCCGGAAGCATTACCAGTTCTGGTTTTACAGTTATCCCACCGGTTACCCGTTTCCGTATTCTGCTGCAATCTTGCGGGAAGAACTCGATGAAGTGGAAAAGCAGTTTCCCAGACTCAAGCCGATGGTCGTGATCGGACACAGCATGGGGGGTTGTATCAGTCGGCTGCTTCTTACTGACAGCGGTGACCAACTTTGGATGAAAATTTTCGGACGGCCACCCGACGAAGTACAGCTCTTGCCGAAAACCCGCGAGTATTTTCGCCAGGAACTGTTTTTTCGGCACCGACCGGAAATCGGTCGTGTGATTTTTATTGCTTCACCGTTGCGTGGCAGCAACATGGCAAGCGGGTTCATCGGACAGCTTGCAACGCTGATCATTCGCGAACCGACGCTGAGCAGTCAGGCAAGCCAGGAGATGCTTCGCGCGACAAAAGTCAGAGAGGAGGAACTGAAACCTAAACGGCGAGCCAATAGCGTGGACAGTCTGTCGCCGAAAAGCCGTTTTCTGAACGCCATCAATACACTCCCGATGACACCAGGGGTCCCTTACCACACAATCATCGGCGACCGCGGCCGTGGCGATTCACCGAGTTCCAGTGACGGAGTTGTGCCGTACTGGAGCTCGCACATGAACGGTGCCAAAACCGAAAACATCGTGCCGTCCAACCACAGCGCGCATCAGAACCCGCAGGCCATCGACGACGTAATGCAAATCCTCAAGAGATACGCGAAGTAAGGATGACAGCAGGGGGATTCAAATTGCATTCAGCTTGACGGTCCTGGCGCATTCATTGACCGTTGCACGTCAAGAAGAGCGTTCTGACTTACTATCTGAGAACTCCTTCTTGAGGTCGGTCTAGATCCGCAATCAGCTCTATGACCACAGAAAATGTGAAGGCGACCGCAAGGATTACGAGTGATCTCCGCGTACCAGCCAGGCCAGCGTGATAACCCATTGTGGCGAGGGAAAGAGCCGCGACCGCGAAAAGGCCCACCCAGATTGCGACACCGTCACTGTTCTGGGCTCGAAACGCCACTGTCAATACGCTTGCAGCGCAGCGCCATCAAGTTGTTGGTTTCCTGTGCTCGTCACCATCCTCGCGCCGGTAACTTTGCCAGTCAGTCTGTCGATCGTTACCAAAACAACGCCTTTCCCAGTGAGTCCCTGTTTTGCCTGTTCAGCACGATATGCTGGCTTGCGTGCGTAGATTACTCTGGGTAGAGGCGGTTGTCCTACGGGAGCTGCGGACTGGCCGTGTAGCGAGGAAACAGAGACAAGCGTAGCAGCAAGGAGGAGAAGCACCTCACGGCAGGGTCGACGGCCATTTCCGCACCTATGAGGCTGCGTTTGCGATCTCAATTACCGCAGCGGGTGAGGAAAGCTCGGCCATTCAAGCAATTGCCGTGCGCCCCGTCAAATGACGGCGCGCACAGGTTTATTTGTCAGGAAACCACCGTTATTTGAGTTGCATGTCAACGCCGCCGCCGGTGGCGTTGACGGCAACACCTTGCTGAGTGGAGGAAATGCGGACTATCACACCGGCCTGATTTGACATGAGGGTGCCACTTTTCCCACCGCCTAGAGTCACGCCCCGCGTCCCCGCGGCACCGACATTATAATGACCGTTAAAATCTTGAAGATGCTTCAGATTGAAAACCTCGCCGTAAGCGGACGAGCTGGTAATGCCGACCTTGCCTATCGACAGTCCGTTTACCTTAATCGGGTAATCTTTGCCCTTGTATGTGAGCGTACCCTTACCCCAACTAAAACCGATTCCGGCTGCGAATGAACCCCCGCTCAGCCGCAGAGTTGCGTCGGGCTGAGAGTGATGAGTAGCCGCCTGGGCGAATCCCGCCGTCACGCTCAGGATTAATAGTAGAACTGCAATTTTCTTAACATTTTTCATAGTAGATTTCGCTTGAGTTTTTGTTTTCGCCGCGCGATTAGAGTTTCCCCTCGACGGCTTCGATTGGATGAGGGTCGAATATCCGAAGGCGCAATGGTTAGTCAAAACAATATTCCTTGGGCTGTATTTTTTCTGCGGCTTTGCATCACAACGTTAGTGAGAGAACTTCTATTACTCCGGCAAATGAGTTTTACCCCGCAAGAACCGACACATCGGGCGCAGCCATTACAAAGGTCGAGGTTCCGGGCAGCTTGTTGACTGAGAGATTGGGAGTCGCTCGGCATTAACGATGAAATGTTTATGAAAACAAACGAGATCATTAAAAGAGCCCGCGAATTCGCCGAGCCATTTCGCATACGCAAAGGAAGAGATTTCCGTCTCAAGGATGTCGATCCAGATGACACGCTTGAATTCACCAAGGAGGCAGATAAACCGAGAGCAAAGGAAGCGCTCGCCATGGGCGTGATGGCTCTGGCCGAGCTACAGGACAAGCTCTACGCGCAGGACAAGTGGGCGGTGCTCCTGATCTTTCAAGCAATGGACGCAGCCGGCAAGGACGGCGCGATCAAGCACGTGATGTCTGGCGTAAATCCACAGGGCTGCCAGGTGTATTCCTTCAAATCACCCTCGGCGGATGATCTGGACCACGATTACCTCTGGCGCTGCATGAAATGCCTGCCAAATCGTGGTCAGGTCGGAATTTTTAATCGCAGTTATTATGAAGAGGTGCTCGTCGTCCGGGTGCATCCGGAATTTTTGGCTAAGCAAAAACTGCCGCCAAAGCTGGTCGGCAAACAAATTTGGGAAGAGCGTTTCGAAGACATACGCAATTTCGAGCGATACCTGGCGAGGAACGGTGTCATCGTGCGAAAATTTTTCCTCCACGTTTCAAAGAAGGAGCAGAAACGACGATTCCTTGAGCGAATCGATGATCCGCTGAAAAACTGGAAGTTCTCGTCCAATGACGCCAATGAGCGCGACTTTTGGGACGCTTACATGGAAGCGTACGAAGAAATGATCCAGGAAACGGCGACGAAGGAGGCGCCGTGGTATGTGGTGCCGGCAGATAACAAATGGTTTACGCGTGTTGTGGTTGCAGCGGCGGTGATCGAGGCCCTCGCCGACCTCGATTTGGAATATCCTCAGGTCGGCGAAGACAAACTCAAAGAGCTCGCCGCTGCGAAAAAGAAGTTGTTGAGCAAGTAACGTCCGGCGTTCTCGCGAGCCAGGGACATAACTTCATGAAAACGATTCTATGAAGCTCAAGTTTTATGGTACACGGGGATCCATCCCCATCTGCGATGCCGGTTTTCAGCAATTCGGCGGCAACACGACGTGCCTGCAAATCACCGATACGAACCAAATCGCAATCATTGACGCCGGCACGGGACTGCGAAATCTGGGCAGAGACCTTCGCGCCATCGGCCACAAGCAGGAGCAAATCCGTATCGCGTTCACGCACTTTCACTGGGACCACATCCAGGGCTTTCCGTTCTTTGCCCCGGCTTATGATCCCAAACAGAAAA
>QHOX01000181.1 GCA_003219465.1 Verrucomicrobiota bacterium
TTCAAGCCATCGCCAAAGGGGTGGTAATCCCGATCGTCGGACGAGACCTGCTTCGCATTTCGGTCAACGGTCGCGAGCAACTGCTCTACGAATACCTTGCCGAGCAGCTCGCCAGCCAACTTGAAGTCGAGTGCGAGGCCTCCGCCAGTATTGATCAGGTCGTAGCCGCATATCTCAATGCCAGCCGGCATAACTCTCGCGATGAGGTGCAGATGAAAGCCTATGAGATCGTCAGCCAGTTGCGAGATGAGAACGGCCAGGTTGCGGTCCCGAAACCGTTCCGCAAACTCGCCTCCATCGAGCCGCTTAAGCTATTCGTTAGCACGACCGTCGATTCACTTCTGGAAAATGCGCTGGGCTCACCCGCGGATCACGTTTTCGCTTACTCGCCAAACTCCATTCCCACAGACCTCCCACGCGATTATTCTCGCTCGCCCCACCGCGTGGTCTTTCATCTTTTTGGCAGGATTTCCGGGCTCCCGGATGACTGCGCGCTCGTTGACGAAGAAACGCTCGAATTCATGTGGAAACTTCATGATGAGTCGAACTCTGCGCGCCTTGCAAATTTCTTCGACGAAGTGTGCACGAAGCGCCTGCTCCTCATCGGTAACGCTCATCCCGACTGGTTGGCGCGGTTCTTTGTTCGCCTTGCTCGCCGTGATCGCCTCTACAGCGGTAACGACGCGCGCGAATTCGTAGCCGACGGAGCCGTAACGAGCAACGTCCTCCTGCACGATTTCCTGGAGAACTTCAGTCCGCAGACCAGGTCCTTTAGTGTAGCGAATCCCATCGAGTTCGTGAACCAGCTTGCGGAGAAATGGGACGCCTTTCCCGACAAGCCCGCGAAAGCGACGGCGGGCGCTGCCGCAGTCTCAGTAGCAGCCAAGCCTCCCGCCGTTTTCGTCAGCTATGCCAGCCAGGATCGTGACGCGGTCGAGCGGCTTCAGAGAAGCCTCGTCGGCGCGGGATTGGATGTTTGGTTTGACAAGGGACGCCTCGAGTCCGGCGATCCCTGGTGGCCAGTGATCGAGCAGAACATCACCACTTGCGACGTCTTTGTTCCAGTGATCTCCACAAACACCAACAAGCGCGATGAAGGGGTCTTTATTCGGGAATGGAATCGCGCGCTGGAAAGACTTCGGGACATGGACAAAACGACGGCACGCTTCATCCATCCGGTGATCGTCGATGACACCGCGGAGGGTGCCGTCACCTTCGGCGGCTTTCGCGACTTCCATTACGCTCGCGCCGCGGGCGGAGATCCTCAACCGGAGTTTGTTAAAACCCTCACGGATATCGTCCGCGAGCGTCGCTTGCGTGCTGCGTCCCAATGAGCACAACCCAGCTTGCCGACCAGCAACACCCGTGGATTGGGCTGGCGCCGTTCACCGAAAGTGACTGCGAATTCTTCGCCGGACGTGGCGAGGAGATTGACGAAGTGCTCCGGCTTGTCCGACGCGACACGCTCACGCTGCTCTATGGCGTATCGGGTCTCGGCAAGACTTCGCTCCTTCAAGCCGGTCTCTTCCCGGCCTTGCGGGCAGAAGACTATCTTCCGGTCCCGATCCGACTGGATCACGTGGACGGCGCGGCTCCGCTCGCTCAGCAAGTACTCTCTGCCATCACCAAAGCCTCCGATACGGCCGGCGTCGAGGCTCCAGCGCCGCTTCCCGGGGAAACGCTTTGGGAGTACTTCCACCGGGAAAGCAATCACTTCTGGAGTCCTCGCAACGACATCGTCACGCCGTTTTTGGTCTTCGATCAATTCGAAGAATGCTTCACTCTCGGCCGCGAGACCTCCGGGCGCGAACGGCGGGGCGCAGCCTTCATAACCGAGTTGGCCGATCTGGTGGAAAACCGCCCGCCGGCGGCGTTGCGAGGCGATCCCCAGCGAGCGCGAGACTTCAGTTTTAAACCCAGACCGCTAAGAGTTCTCCTGGCGATGCGCGAAGACTACCTCGCGGAACTTGATCGTATTCGCTCGCAGTTTCGCGCTCTCGGACAGAACCGCCTTCGTCTTCTCCCGATGGGAATGCCGCAGGCTCGCCAAGTCATCGAGCTTGGCGCAGCGCTAATCGCGCCGGGAGTAGAGAACCGCATCGTGAGGTTTGTCGCCGGAAGCGTCGCGGATGCAGACGATGGCGAAATTACCGTAGCTCCGGCCCTGTTGAGCCTGGTGTTGCAGCAGCTCAATGAGCGTCGTCTCGAGCAGGGTGCGGACGCGAAGATTACCGCGGACCTTCTGGACCTGCAGCAGAAGAAAATATTCGAAGACTTCTACCTCCGTACGCTTAAGCCTCTCGATCCGGGCGTGCGAACTTTCATTGAAGATCGACTGCTGACGGCGAGCGGCTATCGCAACAGTTGCGCCTTGGATGACGCGCTCTCGTGCCCCGGAGTGACCCAGCCAGTCCTAGATGAGCTGGTGAACTCCCGGCTGCTTGCCTACGAAGACCGCCACCATGTCCGCCGCGTAGAGATTACGCATGATGTGCTCGCTCCTGTGATCAGGGCCAGTCGCGACAGCCGGATTAGCCGCGAAGCTCTGGCGAAGGCCGAACAGCAGAAGGCCGAGGCGCAAGCAAAGGAGCGAGCAGCACGCAAGCAACTCATCGTTGTTGGTATTTTGCTCATCCTAGCAGTCGCGGCGGCGTTTTTTGGTTGGTTTGAAAACGGACGCGCGAACGCAGCAAGGGATACCGCCCTTGCAGCCCGATCCGAAGCAGACCGTCAACGAAGGGAAGCTCTCGCGCAAAAAACAGAAGCCGAGCGACAGCGCGGGGAAGCGCAAAAGCAACAAGTTGCTGCTGAAGCAGCCAGAACGAGTGCACAGCAGTCTAGGAACAATGCTGTCGCCGCAAAGAGAGACGCCGATGAATTGATTAATTTCATGCAATATGATTTGAGCGACAGGCTGAAAACGGTCGGCCGACTCGATATGATGGACGCAATCAATGGGCGGATCCGGAAATATCATAAAGACCATCCGCCCGAAGCCGGGGACGCGAATGCTCTGCGCGAACAAACTGTTTCATTGGGTCAGCGGGGCGACATTCTGCGCGACGAGGGTAAGCTTGAGCCTGCGCTCAAGAGTTACCGCGAGGGCCTTGCAATTTTCGAAGAGCTTGCCAGGCAGGAACCCGGCAATGCTGGCTTGCAGCGTGATCTCTCTGTCACCTACAATAAAGTCGGCGACGTGCAGAGCGCGCAGGGTGATCTGGCCGGCGCGCTCAAGAGCTACCGCGAGAGCCTTGTAATTCGCGAGAAGCTTGCTAACCAGGAACCCGGCAATGCTGGCTTGCAGCGTGATCTTTCTGTCACCTACAATAAAGTCGGCGACGTGCAGAGCGCGCAGGGTGACCTGGCTGGCGCGCTGAAGAGTTCCCGCGAGAGCCTTGCAATTTTCGAGAAGCTTGCTAACCAGGAACCCGGCAATGCTGGCTTGCAGCGTGATCTCTCTGTCACTTACAATAAAGTCGGCGACGTGCAGAGCGCGCAGGGTGATCTGGCCGGCGCGCTCAAGAGCTACCGCGAGAGCCTTGCAATTCGCGAGAAGCTTGCTAAACAGGAGCCGCGCAATGCTGGCTTGCAGCGTGACCTTTCTGTCAGCTACAACAAAGTCGGTGACGTGCAGAGCGCGCAGGGCGATCTGGCTGGCGCGCTCAAGAGCTACCGCGAGAGTCTTGCAATCTTCGAGAAGCTTGCCAAACAGGATCCCGGCAATGCCGGCTGGCAGGCCGACCTAGCGTTCTCTTATTGGCGGACGGGTACAATGTTGGGCCGCTCAGATGCGCAATCGAAGAAAGACGCGCGAACAATGGTGGAAAAAGGTCGCGACATCTTACGCGAATTAAAAACCCGCACTGGATTAACGCGTCAGCAGCAGCAATGGCTCGACTCGATGGAGGCCGATCTGCGAAAGTGGTAACTTGAGAAGTGACGGTGTCTGCCGGGCTATATTTCGGCGCCGATCGGACATCATTGGCAGGATTCGACGCATGTCACGTTCGGCGTTGCCACTGCGGGCCTCGTCTGGCGCAATATCAAAGTTGAAGGCAGCATCTTCACCGGGCGCGAACCGGATGAAGACCGTTACGATTTCGATCAGCCGGAGTTCGATTCGTACAGCGGGCGACTCTCGTGGAATCCCACGCGAAATCTGGCGCTGCAAGTTTCATTCGGTTACATCAAAAGCCCCGAAGCGTTCGAACCGGAGCTGAACCGGCATCGCACAACGGCATCGGTCATTTACAACCTCCCACTCGGCCACGACAGCAATTGGTCGAACAGTTTTGTCTGGGGCCAGAACAACGACACCGGCCAGGGCAAAACACAGTCGTTCCTTCTTGAATCCGATTATCAGCATGGACGCGACACGGTTTACTTTCGTTGGGAACGCGTCGGAAAATCGGGACACGAGCTCGTCCTGAATCACGCAGCGGACACGCGCGTCTTTCCGGTAGGTGCTTACACACTCGGTTATGTGCGCGACCTGTCGCATGGAAACGGCATCGACATCGGACTCGGGGCGCAATTCACAATTAATAATCGTCCCGACACTCTCGATCGCTATTACGGCGACGATCTCGGTTACGGGTTCGAATTTTTCCTGCGCATTCGCCCATCCCTGCACAGCCACGGCGCGCACTAGACCTTTTGAAGGTGGAACGCGTTGTCCTCAGCGCGTTGGCAAAATAACAGCGGCCTCGCCGCCTGATATTCGTGCTTTCGGCGATTGGTGTTGCCATCGTCTTCGGAGCTGCAACGGATGCGAAGCAACGGCCAAGCTTTCCACCCGATCCACCTTTGAATCTTCCGCGCCTTTCGCACTCGTTAGGGCGTTTCCCAGCGTTAATGGATTTGGCGCGGATGGAACGCGCCAAATCCCATGGTACGTCAGAGCTCGAATCTCGTCCCAGCGCTTTCAGCGCATCCGGTTCCGACCAGGACGCCGTTTGCGTCATAGACCTCGATGGTTGCAGACGATGTATATGCGTCACCTGTGGAATCCAGGCTTGCGTCGGCCTGAATGATCATCCAGCCCGTAAAGACGTTCTGAGTATTAAAAGTGAACGACTTGAAGCGAAACGCATAGTGATTGCCAGTGATATGGTGCCAAACACCTTCTCCCGACGTTCTCAGAGCCGGGGCTGTACCGGAGGTGGTCTCGGTCATGGTGCCCCCTGCCGCGAATACCGGCATGTTCGCGAAGGTGGCTATCACGTTGCCGCTCTGGCAGTCGATGATGCTAACCTGCGTCTCCCAAGCTCCTTCGAGCCGTCCGCCGCCATCCCTTTGGGCCATCGAAGTGTTCAACGTGCCCATTGTTATCAGGACGGCAAGGCCGCCTGCCATACCCAGTGTTTTTATTAGATTTCTTTTCATTGTTTTCCTTTTCTTGTTTTGGCCTTCCTTGACTCCCCGTTATTGAGTTGTCATTTCCGGCCGTTCACTGAGGTACTCCGCAGGATTTTGCGGATCGTTACGCGGAAAGTTGAGATGGCTATAGAGACAGCCGTGTCGGCTGCGTTGCGTCGGATGCAGGCGGCACGCCTGCCGCTACAGAACTACTTCGGCACGAGGGAAGTGACGATTGTTTCGAAGCACGGCTCGCCGCGCAGCGGACTTGATCTCGGGCTAACCTGTTCTGACTGGCTAGAACCTTTTCTTTAGCTGGACGTACCAGAACCGGCCTTTAATGGTGGCAAGCGATGCGTCGTAGCCACCCGAGCCAGCTGCAAACGGCGGGTCTTGGTCGAACACGTTCTGCATTCCAAGGGAAATCGTAGTGTTATTCAACCAAGCGCCCCAGCCACAGGGATTGTACTCGGCGGTGAATACAGGCAGAACGTTTTTCTCCTTGCCGTCCTTCATCTTGAAATTTTTACCTCCGTCCTTGGCAAAGCCAGGCACCTCCGCCGGGGCAGGCGGCGGCAGGTTGAACGTGTACGATGCAATCAGGTCAAGCGTAATCCACTCCCGCACTTTCCGCGCGATCCAAGGGTAAGGCCCACTTCTGGGCATTTGTGGTTTGGGCGACCTAGTCAGAGTGACATTGTCATCTTCATATTGGCCAGTGTAGTGGACCACCGTACCAATATCCAAACCCTGCATCCATGTGTCAGCTGCCCCGTCGTAGAACAGACTGAAATTGGCGCGATTCCATGGCAGCGAGCCAGTCAGGCTGAATCCCGGCGGTATGACTTCGCCCGCGATGCCGAACCGTTTTGTATCAGGTCCAATCTGAAGCTCCGCCCGGGATAGCCACGTGCCGTTCAGCGTTGCCGTCAGTTTGCCAAAATCACCGTGACCAAAAATCGAAGAATCGAGAATATAGATCGCTTCGTAGTCGAGACCTTCAAAGATCGCACCTGTAAGATTTCTGTTAGGATCAATGACCAGGACGATTCGTCCTGGTGTGCCAGGAATCTCAGGAGGACCACGGAAAACCAGACCAGGGATATCGTTATTGACAATAAATTGAAAACCGAGGAACGACGTGATCGATCGCATGTCGATATGCCACCAATCGGCGCTGAGCGTGAGGCCCTTGATCCATTTCGGGCTATAAACAGCACCATACGACCATTCATAGGCGACCTCCGGCTGTAAGTTGGGATTTCCTAAAACGCGGCCCTCCGAGCCGTAGAAAGAATGCAGGAGCGGATCGCGGATCCCTATCGGACTTTCTGTGGAAGCGGGTGAAATCTCAGATAGAGCCGGAGCATGAAACGCTTCGGTGTAGCTGCCGCGTAAGATAAGAGCGCCAACATACTTTGGATCAAGCGGCTGCCAACGAACCGAGATCTTTGGCTTCTGCGCGTTGTACTGGCTGTGGGCCGCCGGCTGAAAGGGGAAGCCGCCAGAAGGTAGAACTGCAGAGGTGTTCTGGCTGTACCGTTCCTCGCGCTCGGCGAAGTCAACCTCGAAACTGTAGAAACCTGGGAAGTTCCACGTCGGGCTGGTGAAGGGTACGCGCACTTCCTGATAGATTGACCAAACATCCCGGTTCACTCTGGCGCTTCCACCGTTCGTCGAGCCGATGCTTTCAAAGGTTGTATTGAGCGCGTCACGATCGAGCGACCATCTCGGCGCATCGTACTCACCACCAAGAGCAAATGAGACCGGCCCGGCGGGAAGGTTGAACAGGTCGCCGTTAATAGTGACATAGCCAATGGGCAACTCATATTCGCCTGAGTTATGCAGGTTAACATAAACCCTGGATCTAGCCGCCCTGGTGTTGTGAGCATTGGAGTTCAGGAACGGATCAAATGCCGTAGCTGGATCTGTATCCAAAAGCGCTTCCCGCAATCCAGGCTCGCTGACTGCACCGGTAGACAAATGCTGCCCCTCATTTCGAGAGTAACGGAAACCAGTTTCCCAGTTCCACGTCTTGAAATAATCGCCAAATTCCCCCATCTCGCCCCGCAGACCAACATCAAATAGATAATCGTGGTAAGTGAACTTTTCGTGTCTCGGACCGGTATCGTTAACGCCGCGAAACTGAACTCCGGTATTTACGGGGAGACCGCTTCCATCGGGAAAGAAATTTGGAATGGTCGCATCGGCCACCGTGAAGGGGTTAAATGGATTCTGAATTGGCACGCTGAAGGCGCGCGGACTAAAAGGCCCATTCGTGCCTGGGATCTTGAATGGATCGGGAACAATCGACACCGCTGCGGTGGACGAATCGAAAAATGAGCGGACCACCTTGAAATCGGAAAACACCTGTAGGTATTTGTCGCAGATGTCGCGAATGAACGAGCCATAAAAACTCTGACGATCAGCCGGCGGAAGCTCTGGCGTTACAGCCGCGAAGTTATAGAAGAAGTAATCGCCTCCTCCCTTGTAATCAGTGCCGAACTGTGGACGGAATTGGAACGCATGCGGGCCAATGATTCCGGGAGCGCCTGGATATGCATTGGGATTAACCACAACGTCGATCTCGTAAAACGGAGAAGTTCGCGCATTCGGAGCCGAATGCGGAAGGGGCGTGTTCACGCCGGGTAGCGGTGTACCGCCTGGACCGAAAAACATGCTCGGTAGCAAGCGGAACCCAAAAAAAGAAAAGAGTCCAGCTACGCTGCCGCCGGGTGGACCGAACGCGCGATCCTCGAATCCTCCCCATGGTATGTAAAACGCGTTAGCCGTCAGGTCCCGATCACGACTAAACAGGCCGCCCGTACGTTGCCAGAAATCAGCAATGACAACGATATCGGTCTTGTCATCTCCAGTGCCGGCCTTGATCCATGCCTCCCATTCGCCCATGTCGTTAGACGCTCCCAGGTTGGTATTCCCGTAACTGCCCCCGATCTCCAGCCCACGGAACTTGTGGACCAAAAAGAAGTTAACTACGCCGGCGATGGCGTCGGAGCCGTACACCGCCGAGGC
>QHOX01000140.1:0-9352 GCA_003219465.1 Verrucomicrobiota bacterium
TTTCTACATCGTTAACGCAATTTTAGTGACGAGCAGCCGCGATATCGCCGAGGCATTGGCTGCTCGGCCCGACGTGGCGCGTGTCGAGGGCAATCCACACATTCAAAATTCCTTTCCTCGACCGGGTCCTGCGGCTCAGCTGGCTTCGCCGCCTGAGGCTCCCGCGACGATCGAGCCGGGAATCGTTTACACGCATGCCCCTGATGTCTGGGCTCTGGGATTTAACGGGCAAAGTATTGTGGTGGCGAGCGCCGATACTGGTCAGCGCTGGACGCATAACGCGCTTAAACCTCACTATCGCGGCTGGAATGGAGTAACAGCCGATCACGATTATAACTGGCATGACTCTATCCATAACAGCGTCGGGAACCCCTGCGGTAATGATTCACCCCAGCCTTGCGATGACTATTTCCACGGAACTCACACCACCGGCACGGCGATCGGCGATGACGGTGGCGCGAACCAGATTGGGATGGCGCCCGGTGCAAAGTGGATTGGTTGCCGGAACATGGACGTGGGTGTCGGCACACCAGCAAGATACATCGAGTGTATGGAGTTCTTCCTTGCGCCTTATCCGGTAGGCGGCGGGCAAGGTGACCCGACCAAGGCACCCGATATTACCATTAACTCCTGGGGCTGTCCGACGTCGGAAGGCTGTTCGGTTAACACATTGCAAGCTGCCGTTGAAGCTCAAGCCGCTGCTGGCATTATGATGGTGGTCGCAGCGGGTAACTCCGGATCGCTTTGTTCCACTGTGACAGATCCACCATCGTTCTATGCGGCATCTTACACGGTCGGGGCGCTGAACACTGGCACTGATACGATTGCTTCGTTTAGCAGCCGCGGTCCGGCTACTGTCGATGGAAGCGGCCGGACAAAACCGGATATCAGTGCTCCAGGCACAAACACACGATCGGCCTCTAACACGTCCGATAATGCATACACGATCGCCAGCGGCACTTCCATGGCTACTCCGCATATTGCTGGCGCCATGGCGCTGCTCTGGTCTGCCATTCCGAGCTTGCAGAACCAGATCGATCCGAGCCGGGCAGCCTTGAATAACGCGGCTGTTCATATCGCTTCCACACAGTGTGGCACTGCCGGACCGCCAAACAACGTTTATGGCTGGGGCCGGGTGAACATCCTGGCCGCTGTGACCAGCGGCACACCAACTCCGACGCCTACACCTACACCTGGAGCGATCACGCTTAGCGCCCGTGGGAAAAAGGTAGGGGGAATAAATACATCGCGTCTGACCTGGACCGGCGCGACCTCGCCCAACGTCGACGTCAACCGCGATGGAGTTGTGATCGCGACGGTAGCGAACACCGGCACCTACACCGATTCCACCGGTACTACAGGTCGGGCTAGCTTCACGTATAAGGTGTGTGAAGCTGGAACCCAGACCTGCTCCAACGAAGTGACAGTGAGATTTCGGCGCTAGAGGAACAACCAAGCACTTCTCTATCAACGCGCCTTCCGGTAGCTCCCGGACGGCGCGTTTTGCTTTTAGCACCACCCATGGCGTCCCTGACGGAGTGTGACATGCTTTTCGCGCGCAAGTCCCGGCAAGCGAATGTCGAAATCTGAACAGGGTTAATCAAAAGCTGGGTCGCGATTTCCGAAAGCCGTTAGGCGTGAATATTTCCTAACGATGGGACGTCTCGAGGACGAATCAAAAAGGCTGAAAAGTCTTGACTCCCCGGCACCCGTGCGGCTAAAACGACGTTCCAAGTTCATAACCACGAGAAATAAAATCAGCAAAACGGTGTTGGAACGCTCCTGGCATTTTCAGCTAAATTCCACCATCCAGCCCAAACTCCATTTATGAAAAAGAAATCCACTTCAGAATCCGCATTCTTCAAACTTCGTCTCCTCCTCGGCGTCCTGTTATGCTTTGCGGGAATCACGATCGTGCTGTTGGCTCAGCCGCGAACGCCCTCTGGACAATCAGGCAACTCGCAGCCGATTGTGCAGGCCCAATTTCGCGGTGTGCTGCCGGTGGTGAAGTTCGATATCTCGCCGCCGCTGCGCGATATGAAACCGCTGCCTGCAAAGGGATGCACGCTGCGCGAGAACGAAGACCGCGAAATCATGCCGCCCCTGGCCGCGCCCCTTGGTCCGGTCGTGCCCGACCCAGTCGTCCAACGGGTGCTCGGTAAAATTGGAATACCGGCCCCCATCATCAGCTTTGATGGGAACAGCAACCTCTGCGGCTGCTCGCCCCCGGATCCTAATGGAGCGGTCGGTCCCAATCACGTAGTGACGATGTCAAACCTGCATTTCCAGATATTCAATAAGACCGGGCAATCCCTGTTTGGTCCGGCAGCGAACAACACACTGTGGTCGGGATTCGGTGGGGACTGCCAGACAGACAATGCCGGCGATCCAGTCGTTCTCTATGACCAACTTGCCGATCGCTGGATTCTTACTCAGTTTACCAGCAGTGGACCAACCTACTTCGAGTGTGTCGCAGTTTCACAGACCAATGATCCGACCGGATCGTTCTTCCGCTATGCGATTTCAACCGGAAACAATTTTCCCGATTACCCGAAAGGTGGCGTGTGGCCGGATGCCTACTACTTCAGCACGCGGGAATTCCTGAATGGCTCGCAATTTGTGGGTGCTGGCGCGTATGCGCTGGATCGCGCCCAGGCTTTGGCCGGAAATCCCAACCCGACGATTGTCGGGTTCCTTGCACCGCCAAATCCGTTATACGTCGTTGGCGACGGTTTGTTGCCGGGCGACCTCGATGGACAGACACTGCCGCCTAATGGGAGCCCTAACTTCTTTGTGGGTTCACAGGATAACAACGGCGGTTACGGCGCGCCTTCGGGTGGAAGTTTCATTATGATCCCGTCACCCCAGGGAACTCGACTTTCATGCTGACTAACACGCTGCCGACTCAGCCGTTTAATTCGATCCTGAGTTCAACTTGCACCTCATCGCGCGCATGTATTCCGCAGCCGGGCACCACCAACAAAATCGATCATTTGGGCTATCGCCAGCGTCCGCTGTTTCGGCTCGCCTATCGCAACTTTGGCGACCACGAATCGCTGGTCACCAATCAGTCGGTGAATGCCGGCAACGGGCCAAACGGCGTGGTATCAGGCATTCGCTGGTGGGAGATACGCAGCCCCAACAATAACCCCGTTATTTTCCAGGAAGGCACCTATGCGCCTGGTCTTACCGATGGGATCCATCGGTGGATGGGCAGCATCGCCATGAATTCGCTTGGAGATATTGCCCTTGGCTTTAGCGCCTCGAATAACACGAATCCGTCAGTGTTCCCAAGCGTGTTTTACACCGCCCGTCACGCCGGCGATCCGCCGGGCCAAATGACTTTGGGCGAAGGATCCATCATCAACGGCACCGGCTCGCAGACAGGCAGTCCTCGTTGGGGCGACTACACGGCAATAGTGGTTGATCCAACCGACGACACCACTTTCTGGTACATAAATCAGTACGTTCCCACGACAAGCTCCATTGGATGGCGATTGCGAATCGGCGCATTTGCGATAGCCGGCGCAACCCCAACCCCGACGCCTACGGCGACACCCACAGCCACGCCTACTGCAACCCCAACTGCGACACCCACACCTACGGCAACTCCTACTCCGACGCCTACGCCTGGACAGATCACGCTTACGGCACGCCCGCGGACACGGCAAGGTCAGACACAGGTCACCCTAAGATGGAGTCCGGCCGATGGTGGGACCATGAACGTCCTGCGGAACAACGTCATCGTCCAGACGACACCAGACGACGGTAAGACGAAGGACAACCTTGGAACCATGACCGGCACATTCACCTACCAAGTGTGTGAGACGGACACCGGTGACTGCTCCAATCAAGTACAGGTCATAGTTCCTTAACCGCTGAGTGCGACTATAAAGTGTGTGAAGCTGAAACCCAGACTTGCTCGCACGAAGTGACAGTGAAGTTCCGGCGTTAGGGAACCAACCAAGCCCTTCTCTATCAACGCGGCGTCCGGCAGCTGCCGGTCGCCGCGTTTGCTCTTAGCACCATCAGGGCGCTCGTGGAGGAGGCGACACATTTTCGTTCGCGAGTCCGGACAGACGAATGTCGGAATCGGAATAGCGAAAAGCCGGTCGGAAGAAATCTTACTTCAAAGAAGTGTTTCCTCTGTTTTTTCTGAAGCCTAACTGCCGAGCGGTCGACGCTAGATTCAATCCCATCTGAGTCATTCGCGTCATTCGCGGGCAAGCTTTCTTGTTTTTTTACTTCATCATTTGTCGCATCCGCCGTTCGAATCCTTCAGGATTCACTTCCAGGAAACATCTGGAAACCACGAACTCAAGAATTTCAATATATGCTTGACACCTTTCCATGCTTTTAATTAAAGGGGCTGCTCCCTCTTGCGGAAATGGTTGGAAGAAAATTGTCAAAAAAAGGAAACAATCCCAAATGAATAAACAACCTATAACCCTTAGGACGTATCTGCCCCGGGGTGCGTTTTTACTCAGTCTGGCTTTTGTGATCGTGATGCCCCTCGCGGTGGGACAATCCACACCAACCGCGACAACTTGCGGGAGCAAGATCTATAACATTGGCGGATTTTGCGGATTTGGCAGCTGCGGCGCCACTAGGACCACCCGTATTTACGACATCGCTAGCGACACTTGGACAACTGGCGCGCCGATACCTGAGCCCGGCGGACTGGGCGATCATGCCGTCGCGGTGTGGAACGGGGTCATCTACATTGCGGGCGGCGAAGTCAGCTACTGTGCGATAAACACTGTTCGCGCTTATAACATTGCCACCGATACCTGGTCCACGCTCGCACCCATGCCGACAGCGGTGTTCCTGGCCGGGTTCGGGATCATCAACGGCAAGTTATACGTTGCCAGCGGTAACGAATGCGAAGGCGAAGTGGCCGACTTGCAGATCTATGATATTGCGACTAACACCTGGAGCAGGGGCGCGCCGGTCCCAACGCCGGTAACAGGGCCGGGCAGTGCGGTGTACCAAGGTAAACTTTACTTGTTCGGGGGCGGGGCTCCATTCGGAAGAAATACCACCGCCACGCAAATCTACGACCCGGGAACCAACAGCTGGACGACTGGGCCGTCCATGAACGTGGCTCGGTTGTGGTTCTACGGTGCAGCGATTGACGATAACAGTATCGTTGCGCCCGGGGGAGACAATCCCGCGGGTACCCCGATCAATGACAACGAACAGTTGACTGCCAGCTGGGCGATAAAGGCCCCGTTGCCTTATCCGGCTCGCGGACCATTTGTCGTTAGCGATGGCACCTTTGTCTATATCGGAGGCGGTTACGATGGCAGCACCGTGCACACAGACACGCTGCGTTACGATCCCGTAACGAATACCTATACGCCTCTGGCTCCTGCGCCCGACCCTCACTACCTTTCCCAGGCAGTAATCGTCAGCATCCCATGCGGAACGCCGACTCCGACACCGACCCCAACACCGACTCCGGGTCAGATTGTGCTGACGGCCAACGGGCACAGGGTGGACCAACACAGGAAGCTAGTTCATCTCAGGTGGACCGGGGCGAACTCGGATAGCGTAAATATCTACCGCAATGGAGTTCGCATTGCGAGGGTGCAGAACACCGGCTCCTATGCGGACCTGCTTACCGTCTACGGGATCTACACCTATCAGGTATGCGAACCGGGCGCGATGAACTGTTCGAACGAAGCGAGGGTGAGGTTTGTGGGCCCGTAGGGAGAATCAAGAAGGGCAACTTCAATTAAGGCGGCATCGCGGAAGTGGCGCCGCCATCGCTTTGTAGCGGAGTGCTATTTGTGCGGCGCGCCGCCGTCAGCGCCCGCGGCGCTGATGCGCGTGGTGATGTCGACGCTCGGGGTGCTTACGGTGCCGTAGCCATTGCCGCGGCGTGCCGAGGGACAACGCTTTTCACCTTGTCGAGCATTGAATTAGAAAAAAGAGCCGACTGCGGTCGAACGTCCGATTCCCTTTTGGGACAGAGACGTTCATGGAAAGAAGACTTCTTCCGCCATGCATCTTGTTTGTTGCCACGATTGTGTTGGCGCACGCAGGTGCCGTTTCGGGTGCGACGCAGACCGAGCAGTCGCGCGAGGGAATTATCACGACATTCGCGCCGCTGGTGGAAAGGGTCGCGCCGAGTGTTGTGACAGTGTTTACCACACAGACGGTATCGCGCGGACTCACCGCCAATCCGTTTTCCGATGATGCGCTGCGCCAGTTTTTCGGGGGACGGGCTCCGCAAAAACAAGACAAACAGACGCTGCAAGGCCTCGGATCAGGCGTGATCGTGAGCCGGGACGGATACATTCTAACGGCCAACCATGTTATTTCAGGCGCGGATGAAATCATGATCGGGTTAGGTAATGATCTTCGGAAATTTCGGGCGAAAAAAATCGGCACTGATCCTGGCACGGACGTCGCGCTATTAAAAATCGATGAGAATAATTTGTCCTCCATCAACTTTGCCGACAGCGACAAGGCGCGAGCTGGCGACCTCGTGCTGGCGATTGGCAATCCGTTTGGGCTGCGGCAGACGGTCACCATGGGAATCATCAGCGCGGTCGGTCGCGGCGGCATGGGAATTGTGGACTACGAGAATTTTATCCAGACCGACGCAGCTATTAACACGGGCAACTCCGGTGGCGCGCTGGTCGATATCGACGGCCGCCTGCTCGGAATTAACACCGCCATCTTCACTAAAAGCGGCGGGAATCAGGGGATCGGCTTCGCCATTCCCGCAAATCTGGCGCGTGATGTGATGCAGAGCTTACGGGAAAAGGGTCGCGTCGTGCGCGGATACATCGGCGCGTCGGTGCAAAGCCTCACTCCGGAGCTGGCTGACGCGATGAAGCTCAAAGGACAACTGACTGGAGCACTCGTGGGTGAGGTTGAACCAAACGCTCCGGCGGCCAAGGCGGGGATCAAAACCGGCGATGTGATTACGTCTGTGAACGGGAAGAAAGTCAATGACCCGCGCGAGTTGCGTTTGACGATCGGTTCGATGGCGCCGGGGACAAAGGCGCAGATTGACGTCAATCGCGAAGGTCAGACCAAAAAGTTCGACGTCCAGCTTAGCGAGATGCCTCCCGGTGCTGCTGAGGAGGGCGCGGAGACATCGTCTGAAGAAACTGCGGAGCCGGAAAAAACAACCGTTTTCGGGGGCGTGGGGGTAACGAACATGACCGAGGATATCCGCACCGCGCTTGATCTTCCCAAGGACGTTCAAGGTGTGGTAATTGCAGACATCGATGCCGAGTCCCCTGCTGCTCAAGCCGGCCTGCGCGAGGGCGACGTGATCCAGGAAGTGAACAAGCAGCCCGTGAAAAGCGTGAAAGACCTGCTTGCGATCGGCAAGAAATTAAAGCCTCACGAAAAAATTCTGATGCGCGTTTACAGTCAGGGCCGCAGCGGTTATGTCGCGCTGGAACCAAAATAGCGGAGACATTATTTACCATACCAAATCCATGCGCTGAGACAGCGCACGCTACAGCACCTCAAATATCCAAAAGCACTCTGGCCTTCCACCCGCCCTCCGTTGGCTCGACAGAGAAATCGTGAAGCGTCACCGCTTTTACGTCTGCGCGTTGATGATGCCGCTCCGCATCGAGCGGTTCGCCGTCGGCCGTTGCCTTCACAAAATGAATTTCATCTCTCTCGGCGATTTGCACTTCTCGTATGCGCAGCAGCAAACGCTCGGCGTCTTTGAGAAAGATCAGCTCCTGCAGGAGGTCGAACAGCAACATGTCAAGCTTATCATTCGAGAGCTCGATCTGGCGTGTCTCGCGTGGCTGAATCGCCTCGATGTTGTCGATCATTACGTTTGTCGTCGCGTCAGCAGCATCGCTAAACAATTCTGGCAGATCGCGGCCGGTCGCTTCAAAGGCGATATCGGCAGTTCCGATTTCCTCGAGATATCGGTAGGGCATGTGCGGATAATGACGAATTCCGAATGACGAACGACGAATCAAGTCCGAATGACAAATTGTAGGGCGTCTGTGTCAGACGCCACGGCGTTTCGCAGAAACGCCCTACAATAATTCGTGCTTCGTCATTCCGTCGACATTCGACATTCGTGCTTCGTCATTTTTGACAGTGCATTCATCAAGCGCGCGGAGGATCGCCTCTTTTTCCGCAGCGATCTTCTTTCCGATAAACACCAGTTCCGTGCGATCGGATTCAAATGGCTCCAGTTCCCAGCGGCCCGCCACGAAATTGAAGAGCCGTCCGCCATCAGCGAAGCGGATGAAACCCTTGGCGCGAACCAAGCTTGCCGGCAGGCCATTTGCAAAGCCTTCCAAACAATCGCGCGAAAAGATTTTGCCGGAAGTGAATGCGAAAGATTCGAATTCAGGCTGATGCCGGTGTTCCGAGCGTGCGATTTTTCTCTCGCGTCCAATTCCAAACAACAGTCCCGGATCAATCCTGCAACGCTCGGTGCGAACAATTGCCGCGGCCGGATTGATTTCCCGCAATTTCGTTTCGAGCGGCTCGATCTGCGCCGGCTCGATGAGATCGATCTTGTTCAGGAGCAAGATGTCCGCGCCTTCGATTTGCAGACGGGTCGTGTGGCCCAGTTCCGGGAAGCGAACAAGCATGTCGGCGTCGATGACTGAAACCACGCCGTCGAGCCGGCATTGCGGCAGCGCTTCCTGGATATTGAATACGAGCGCTTCAGGTTCGGCGAGCCCGGTCGTCTCGACCACAATCCTCTCGGGCGCGACCTTCTCGATAATCTCGATCACCGCTGCTTCGAATTCCCCTAGCAACGAGCAACAAACGCAGCCGCCGCCTAGCTCCGCAATCCGCACGTTCTTGCCTTTAATCACTTTTGTATCAATCGCGATTTACGATTGCGATTTTCCCAGGTTGCACCGCCAGAATGTGGCGGAGCAATGTTGTCTTCCCGCTGCCGAGGGGACCGGTAATGAGGGTAATCGGCGTTCGCGGTTGCATATCAAAAACGACAAAGCAGGAACAGCGAATGACGGATGAAACCAGACGGCGTGCAGAGGACTGCCCGCCCTACCGGTATCGCTTCGCAGGCGTTCGCGCTTTCGTGGTAGGGCGCGTCACTCCGTGCGCGCCGCGCTTCGACATTCGTCATTCGGATTTCGTCATTCACCTTATCCTTTCACATTGCCAATCGGCGTGAATCGCATCACCGGCTTGCTGATCCCTGCCAACTCGGTCGCTGCGATTACCTCATCAATATCTTTGTAAGCGCCACCTGCTTCCTCGGCCAGACCTGCCCATGAGGTGCTGCGGACGTAAATTCCCCGCGCTTCGAGATCGCGCTGGAGTTGTTTGCCGTGCCATTCCTTGCGCGCCTTCGTGCGGCTCATCGTGCGACCGCTTC
>QHOX01000140.1:9409-18086 GCA_003219465.1 Verrucomicrobiota bacterium
CGATGATCACTGGCTGGCCTGTCTCGCGATAGCGCGCGGGCAACTCGTCGTGCCCCGGACCGAACGCACGCGTCGAGCCTTTGCGATGCACGAGCAATGTCTTTTCTTTTCTGTCGATCACGTGCTGTTCCAATTTTGCGGTGTTATGTGAGACGTCGTAAACCACGCGCAACTCCAGGTCTTCAGCACTGCGGCCGAAAATTTCGGAAAAAACTTCGCGGATCCGGTGAAGAATTACCTGCCGGTTCGCGAACGACATATTCAATCCGCATTTCATCGCGGCGAAATAATCGCGGCCTTCCGGTGAATCGAACGGCGCACACGCGAGTTCGCGATCCAAAATTTTAATGCCGTATTTCGGCTCCATCACTTTCAAGAACTTCTGGAGATAATCCGTGGCGACCTGATGTCCGAAGCCTCGGCTGCCGCAGTGAAACATCACCACGATCTGGTTTGGAATCGTGATCCCGAATTTTTCCGCGAGCTCCTGGTCGCCCACGTCCTCTGCCCGCGCGACCTGCACCTCCAGATAATGATTCCCGCTGCCGACGGTGCCGACCTGGTTGTAGCCGCGCTCGACTGCGCGCTCGCTGATGTTCGATGCGTCGGCACCTGCGATGCAACCGTTCTCCTCGGTAAACTCCAAATCTTCCTGCCAGCCCAGATCGCGGTCGACGCACCACCGCGCGCCTTGTTCCACCAAGTTTCGAAACTCGTTGTGCGTTAGTTTGAGAAATCCGTGAGTGCCAACGCCCGCCGGCACGCGTTGAAAAAGGCGATCGACGATTTCTTTCAATCGCGGTTGCACATCATCCAGCGTGAGATTCGTGGTGATGAGACGCATGCCGCAGTTGATGTCGAACCCAATGCCGCCGGGCGAGATCACGCCGCCTTCTTGCACATCCATGGCAGCGACGCCGCCGATGGGAAATCCATAACCGCTGTGGCCATCCGGCATGCAAAGCGCGTAGCGCGCGACGCCCGGCAAGGTCGCGACGTTACTGATCTGCTGGTAAACCGCTTCATCCATTTCGCGCACCAGTTTTTCCGTCGCGATGATCCGCGCCGGCACGCGCATGCCGTGCTTGTAGGTCGTGGGCAATTCCCAAATCGTGTCTGAAAGTTTTTGGAGGCTATCGATGATTGCCATGGGAAGCATTTTCGTTTTGGAGTGTAGCGCCTTGTCCGCCATAGCGTGGACGAAGGCGGATGCTCCGTTTTTCAAATGCTCGTGAGGTTCGCGCACCAAGTCTCGCTCCGGCCTTGAGAAAGGAATCGACCCACCAAAAGACGTTTTCTTTGCGGACGATGCGCCGCATGCGTTTCATTCGCGCTTGGCGCTCGCCCGGGCTCATGCGAAATGCTTTCACAATTGTGTCCGCCATTTGCTCGACATCGTAAGGATTGACAAGCAAGGCGTCAGGTTTGAGTTGCTCGGCCGCGCCCGCGAACTGGCTTAGGATGAGCGCGCCATCTTCATCGACGCGACACGCGCAGTATTCCTTCGCGACGAGATTCATTCCGTCTTTGAGCGGCGTGAGGAACGCGATCTCGCATGCGCGATAGTGCGCGAGAAGTTCTTCACGATCCAGTCCGCGAAAATGATACTGCACCGGGATCCAGTTGCTCGTGGAGAAACGGCCGTTAATGTCGCCCACGAGACGATCAATGCGTCCTTTGAATTCGTGATACCGTGGAATCTCTACTCGGCTTGGCACGACGATCTGGATCAGCACGACGCGGCTCCGTAGCTCCGGATATCGCTCGAGCGCGTCACGAAATGCGCGGAGTCGCTCCGGAATTCCCTTGCTGTAATCCAGCCGGTCCGATCCGAGGATCAGCTGACAATCGGGAAAACTGGCGCGCAACTGTTGCGACCTTTGGGCTGCCGCCTCGCATTTTGCGCCGTTTTCGAACGAGTCGAAATCGATACCGATTGGGAAATGCCCGACGCGGATTTTTCGCTTCTCGAATCGGATCACATGCGTCTCGGCGCGAGACAGAACTTTCGCGTCCGGCATCACCCGCCTCGCGCACTGCAGAAAGTTGCGTACGTCGCGCCGGGTCTGGAACCCGAGGAGATCGAACTGCAGTAGCGCGTGCAAGAGCCGTCGTTGCTGCGGGAGTTTCGCAAAAATGTCGTACGGCGGAAACGGGATGTGCAAAAAGAACGTTAGCGCCGAGAGATTTTGTGAAGTGCTTCGTTCCCGCAAGGCCTGGGCCACGTACATCAGGTGATAATCGTGGACCCAGATGAAATCGTCGCGCTTGGCACTGCGGATGATCGCATCCGCGTAACGTTCGTTCACTTGCTTATAAGCCTGCCAATACGCCGGCTCGAAATTGCAGAAATTTTGCAGATCGTGAAACAGCGGCCAGATTACCTCGTTGGAATAACCGTAGTAGAATTCGTCGCGCTCGGTCTCACTCAAGGTCACCGGCACGACGTTGTAACCGGCGTCGCGGGTGGCTTCGGCCAGCGGCTCGTTGGGGATTTCGCCGGGAATTCCGGGCCAACCAATCCACGTGCCGCCGCGCTCGCGCAGCACCGGCTCAATCGCAGACACAAGTCCGCCGACAGCAGGGGTAACCGTCCAGAGATCTTCGCCCGCCGAATCGAGCGCGAATGGCAATCGATTGGAAACGACGATCAAGCGGTTCATTTTTACAATGGAGAAAGAGTTACAAGAGTTACAACGTTACAATGGGTGAAACGCGCGCCTGCGGCCTTATGCTGTTAACTTTTGTAATATTGTACCTCTTTTGACTGGTTTCGTTAACATGATTCCATCGGCGCTTGAGCACGTTCAGGAGATCGCGGGGAGCGGTGATCGATTAGCCGTTTTTCTCGACTACGATGGCACCCTTACACCTATTGTTAGTCATCCGGAGGACGCATGGCTTTCGGAATCAATGCGACAGACGCTGCGATCGCTCGCCGCGCGTCTGCCGGTAGCCATTCTGAGCGGACGCGATTTGGATGATGTCCGCGGTCGCGTGCTCGTTGATGGCATTGTTTACGCCGGCAGTCATGGATTTGATATCGCAGGTGCAGGCGGATTGCGCAGGGAACTTGGTGCCGCGTATCTGCCCGTGCTCGACGCGGCAGAGACGGAGCTACGCGAAGCGCTTGATGAAATTCCAGGTGCGCAGTTGGAACGGAAACATTTTTCTGTCGCCGCGCACTATCGCAACGTGAACGAAGACGACGCCTTCAGAGTTGATGTAGCTGTAGACGGAGTGGCAGCAAGACATCGCGAGCTGCGCAGGATTGACGGAAAGAAAGTTTACGAACTGCTGCCAGATATTGATTGGAACAAAGGCAAAGCCGTGCTTTGGCTATTGGAAACGCTTAACTTGGAGTACGAAAACGCCCTGCCGATCTACATCGGCGACGACAACACGGACGAAGATGCCTTCCGCGCTATCGAAAGGCGTGGGGTCGCCATTCTCGTTAGCGAACAATCGCAGCCCACCACAGCGCGCTATTCGCTTAAAAACCCTGCCGGAGTAGAGCGCTTCCTTCGCGCAGTCACGGAGTGCGTCGGGAGGAAATTGTAGGGCAACCCGCTTCGGCTGCCCCGAGGCAGGCGATGCGCCCGCCTACAAACATCGCAGGGTTAAACTATTATCTTCCTGCAATGTCGCCGCTGTGCCGAAGCGCGCGCCGAGTTTGTTCAACAGATTGCAAAGCCATTTGGCGTCGGAAGCTGAGGCGCGTTGCAGCTGGAATCGGCGCATTTGCATTGGGAGCAACCGCGCAGCGATCAATTCGCCGGTGTTTTGATCGAGTTCGACGAGATACATCAGCGCCAGATCGCCACGGAACGTTTCATAGCCGGTGATTCCTTCATAATCGGTAATGAAATCACCGCAGCCATAGAGAATCAGCCGGCCTTTGAACAACTCGATCGCTTTTACGTGATGCGAGGAGTGCCCATGCACGATTGCGACGCCTTGCTCAATCAAGTAATGAGCAAACACGATCTGTTCACGCGGAATTTCGTAGCCCCAATTGCCACCCCAGTGGATCGAGGCGATTAGCAAATCGCCAGGTTGTTGATGTGCCCGCATTTCGTCGCACACTCGTGCCGCGGTTTGTTCCGACAGATCGTCCAGCAGATTTACTCCGGGAGAAATGCTCGTGGCCTTCCAATCTTCCGAAATGCCGCAGGTTGTCGATCCAAACGAAAATAGCAACACGCGACCGCTCGCAGCTGTGCCGAGCACTGCTGGGTTCATCGCCTGGTACGCATCACTGCCCGCGCCCGCGTGCGCGATGCCAGCCGCGTCCGACGTTTGCAGCGTTTCGGACAATCCGTCGTAGCCCCAGTCCAGCACGTGATTGTTTGCCAATGCGCATGCGTCGATACGTGCGGCAGAGAGGCAGCCAATATTCTGTGGGTGCATCCGATAATTGATTCCTTTGTCGGGCCACGGCGTTTCAGCCGAGGTGATGGCGGTCTCCAGGTTTACGATTCGAAAATCAACTCGGACGCGATCCAGTTCTGCCAGCGCATCGCCCCAGATGTAATCGAAACTTAGCGGACACGAAATTGAGCCGTGCGCTTTCTCAGCAAGAGCGACGTATTCGCGCGCGTCGCGAACACACGGTTCGTATAAAACCGGATTCACCGGATTCGGCAGTGCCTGATCAATCCCGCGGCCGGTCATCACGTCGCCGCAGAGAAAAAGGCGCATGATTAAAGTAAGCTCCAAATGGCTAGGTTTGGTAGGGCGCGTCACTCCCGTGCGCGCCGGGCTTCGTGAATCCCAGCGGTGTGCAGAGGACTGCCCGCCCTACCGATGCGCGTGGCTTTCTTAAAACTGATCGACGCAGTCCGTCTTACAACGCCACCTTCATTCCATCGTAAGCGATCTGCACTTTCACATGTCGCTTAGCGGCGATGGTGCTGAGGTTTGCCGCAATGTCGCGTTCGTCCCCGGTCACAATTTCAGATCCGCAATGCGTGATGATTGCGCGCGGCACGCCTTCTTTCTGGCACCATGTCAGTTGCGTTCGAACAGGCGAGTGACCGATTAACGCTTTGCCGCGCTTGCGAATGAAAGAGCGCGTGACCGTGGCGCCATCGCCGATGTAAATCTGCACGCCTTTCAGTGCTGCGGTGCGCTCGTGAATGAAAATGAGATCGGGCGCGTAGAAAATGCGAGCGCGTCCGGCGCTCACGCGATATCCGACCGCCGGGGACAGAATGGAATGTTCGACCTGGAACGCTTCGAACGTGATCCCACAAATTTTCGTCGGCGTACGTTCTTTAATCACGGCGCGATCTTTGATCGGGTAATGTCGTAATTCCTGGCACGTCTTTTCCGGTGCATACACGGGACACGGCGCGCCCTGTTTCAATCCCCAGGCGTGATCGGGATGTGCGTGCGTGAGCATGATCGCGCTCGGATCTACGCGTTTCAGTTTTCCCAGCCAATCAAGACCGCAATCAATCATCACGTTTGCTCCGCGATGCGAAACCAGCAGGGAGGTGTGCATGCGGTGCCGTCGGGTGCGCGCGTCGATTTCACCGCGTGTGCCGAGAAACGTCAGCGTCATTGGGAGAAATTGGCCTTTTTCTTGAGTGGGCGTGATTCCCTCGGCGTGCAGAGGACTGCCCGCCCTACCGTAGCACGTATACCTATTTGGTAGGGCGTGTCACAGCTTGCCCTGAGCGAAGTCGAATGGGTACGCGCCGCAACTGAGATGCAATTGAGGTTAATCGCAAACGTTCGAATGTACGATCATGGAGAGCAGCAATCGTTCGCAGCGAATCAAGCATGTTTCATGGGGCCGGCTCGAGGTCGAGGGCGAAGCCGAACCGTACAAGGATGCAAAGCTTTTCCCCGGCGGCTCGCGCGAATGGAATTGGCGCGAGACACAAACGAGTCACAGACCAGGAATTCAGATCGCCGACGTCCAGGAGTTGCTCGATCACGGCGCGAACGTAGTCGTGCTCTCGCGTGGAATGGCTGAGTGCCTTCACGTTCCGCGAGAGACGCTGGCGTTCTTGAAAGAACGGCAAATCACGGTGCACGTCTTGCCGACCAAAGAGGCTGCCGCCCTTTACAACAAACTCGCCGAAACCGAACCGGTCGCCGGACTTTTCCATACGACCTGTTGAGGGTAAGGCGCGCCACTCCTGTGCGCGCCGCGGCGTGCAGAGGACTGCCCGCCCTACCGATCGCGCGTGCGTTTCGTTGGTAGTGCGCGCCACAGCTTGCCCTGAGCGAAGTCGAATGGGTGCGCGCCGAAGTTTTTGCCAAAAATGGCGTGCAGAGGACTGCCCGCGCTACCATCGCGGCGGCGGGCGATCAATTAGACGATAAGCCCACTCCCAATCCTCCGCTCGCTCGCACAATCCTTTGCGAACCGGATTCATCAGGATGTACCTGGTTTTCTCTTCCAGTTCGTGATGGTCTCGCAAGCGGTGATCGAAGAAATCGCGTTGCCAACTCACGCCATGTTCTCCGGCAACGAACTTCTTCCAGTTCTTGACGGTCGTTGCCATTCCCGGTTCGCGCGGGAACGCAATAATCGCATGCAGATGATCCGGCATTAGCAGGCACAGGCGGCAGTGCCATACGAATCTCTCGTGATTCAATTTTACAGGAGCGAGTACGGCGTCGCCAGTGTTTGCGCGGCACAGTTGGTTTTTGCCCCGCGGCATGCAGTTGATGGTGATAAAGAACCAACTGCCCTCGGCCACCCATTGCGGAATTGTGTGCGGCAGCTTTTTGCGGACCGGGAGATCCATGTATCGAGCCTACCGAGGCGCTCGCGCGGCGACAAACGCGAAAAGGTAGGGCGGGCAGTCCTTTACACGCCGGGGGAATCACGAAGATCGGCGCGCACGGGAGTGGCGCGCCCTACCTTAACGCGCCCTACCTACGCGCGCGCTTGATTTCATCCAGCGATGCCGGGTTTTCCAAAGCGGAAGTGTCGCCGAGTTTTTCGCCCAGATATGCGGCGCGCACGATGCGGCGCATCACTTTTGCGTTTCGCGTTTTTGGGATGTCGCCGACAAAAATCACGTCGCGCGGAGCGAGCGCTTTGCCGAGATCGCGCGCGACGCGATCCTTCAATTCAGCGGCGAGAGCCGTGTCGCCGTTCGCGTCCTTCTTCAACACGCAAAAGCAAACCAGCGCTTCGCCTTTGATCGAGTCGGGCACACCGATTGCCGCCGCTTCGCTTACTTGCGCGTGCGCGACGAGGACCGATTCGACTTCAGCTGGGCCGACGCGTTTGCCGGCGATTTTAATGGTGTCGTCGGAACGGCCAAGAATGTACCAGAGTCCGTCGTTATCGACCGCCGCCCAATCGCCGTGCACCCATACATCCGGGAAACGCGACCAGTAACTTTCGATGTAACGCTGCGGATCTTTCCAAAATCCGCGCGTCATTCCAATCCACGGCTGGCGAATCACCAATTCGCCCACCTCGCCGCGCACTGAGTTTCCATTTTCATCAACGACGTCTGCTGCCATTCCAGGAAGCGGTCCCGAGAACGCGCACGGTTTCATCGGTGTGAGCACGTTGCCCTCGACGATTCCGCCGGAAATCTCCGTGCCGCCGGAATAATTGATGATGGGAAGTTTGCCGCGCCCGACATTTTGGAAGAGCCACATCCATGGATCGGGATTCCACGGTTCGCCGCTGGAATGGAATTTCCGCAATGACGAAAGATCATGTTGATGCACGACCTCGTCGCCATAGCGACGGAGCGCGCGGATCAACGTGGGCGAAACGCCGAGCGCCGTCACTTTATGTCGATCCACCAATGACCAGACACGATCCGGTCCCGGGAAATCCGGGGCGCCATCGTATAGCATCATGGTCGCGCTGAGCAGAAGCGTGCCGAAGACTTCCCACGGTCCCATCATCCAGCCCATGTCCGTCATCCAGAATAGAGTCTCATCGGAGTGAAGATCGAGACCGTGCCACATGTCCTGTGCCGATTTGATCGGAAAACCGCAGTGCGTGTGCACTGCGCCCTTCGGTTTTCCCGTCGTACCCGAGGTGTAGATGATCATCATCGGGTCTTCGGCCGAAGTCCGCTCGGTCGGCGAATCATCAAAAGGTCCGGGCAAGGTTGTCGGCGGTCGCGCATCACGGCCGATATCTTCAATGAGCCATTCGCAGGCCTGATTCAGAACGATCAGATGCCGCAGCGTGGGAGTTTGGGCAGCGGCTTCGTCGGCGATTGGTTTCATCGGACAGAATTTTCCGCGGCGGTACGTTCCAGCGGCAGTGAAGAGCGCCTTTGCTTCGGCGTCATTCAATCGCGACACAATTGCCGCTGCGCCGAACCCGGAGAAGAGCGGCAGAAAAATCCCGCCGATCTTAATGATGGCGAGCATCGCGACGACGATTTCCGGGACCATCGGCATGAACACTCCGATGGCGTCGCCTTTGTCGAGCCCGAGACTGCGGAGGGAACTTGCCATACGATCGACTTCATCGCGCAGGTCTTTGTACGTGAGCGTGCGAGCTCTTCCGTCTTCGATTTCGGATTTGATCGCCGGCTTTCCGTCGGTCGGTGTGTCGGCGTATTTGTCGAGCAGGTTGTGGACGATGTTCATTTCGCCATCCACGCACCATTTCGCCCACGGTTTGCCTTCGCTTAGATCGACGACACGTGAATACGGTTTGTAAAATTCGATCCCGAGA
>QHOX01000140.1:18092-18634 GCA_003219465.1 Verrucomicrobiota bacterium
TCGCGAAGCACCGCGTCCCAAAACCAGGCGATGTCGGTCGTTGATCGTCGCATCAATTCGTCGTACGAACCGAGCCGATGTTTCTCGATGAATTGCTGAAGGTTCGATTTTGCAATCAGCTCTGGTGAAGGCCACCAGACGAATTCGCCGCCGAATTGAAACTCGCTCACGCAGGATTCTGCGCGCTGTTTGATTGTAGGGCAACCGCACCGGTTGCCGAATGACACGGCAGGCGAAGCGCCTGCCCTACAATCGACGTTCGCGAAAACGCGAGGACGTCATTTAGTTGAATCATGCGAATCGGGACCATCGGCCACTCGACCTGGGGAATCGATGAATTCATTTCCTTGCTAAAGGAGAACCAGATCAAGTTGCTGGTCGACGTGCGCGCGTGGCCAGGCTCGAAGCGCTATCCGCAATTCAACAAAGACGCGCTGGCGGAGTCGCTGAACGCGCACGGAATCCGTTACGAACATTTCCCTGAGCTGGGCGGCAAACGAAAATCCAAGCCAGACTCGCGCAACACTGCGTGGCGCAACGCG
>QHOX01000140.1:18688-20936 GCA_003219465.1 Verrucomicrobiota bacterium
ATCGAGCGCCTGCTTGACGTTGCTGCGGAAGCCGGCCCGACCGCGATCATGTGCGCGGAAGCAGTGTGGTGGCGGTGTCATCGCTCGCTTATCGCGGATTACCTGAAAACGCGCGGGACGGAAGTGATGCATATTCTCGGTGCAAACAAAGTCGAGCCGCATCCGTACACATCGGCCGCGCATATCGTAGACGGCACGCTAAGTTACACGAGCGAGGGAGATCGTTTAATCTGACCTGGTTGATTCATCCGTTGCCAAGCGCCGGCGTGGTTCACGCCATGTCCGATGCGCAATGTAAGCCGGCACCGGCGGCGAAAGTCTCTCCCGCTCCATCATTCTTTCAGCTAACCAGTGAAACCACTCGTTGAATGTCTCCCGGTTTAATGTGCGACGGCATTCCTCCGAATGAACTTTGAGTTTCTGCCAGGAAAGAAGGATGGGACCACTAAAAAAATCATCGACCAAATCCAGTGTGACTTCGCGGCGAAACAGCAAAATGCCAAGGCTTTCCCAGTTGAGTGAAACCAGGTAAACCGCGTCTTCGCCGTCAGGTCCGAGCACTTCCCGTATTTTCTGTGCGTCCGCCCCGTCCGGCAACGATAACACGCGCCGAAGCGCGCTGGTAAAGGCCGGGCTTTGGAACGACCGCACCAGTTCGAGCATTGCTTCCCTTCGTCTCCGCTGGCGGTAATAACTAATTTGCACGCCTGCGAAAATCAGTGCCGCCGTCACGGCAAATGCGTTGATTAGATTTGCCAGAGTCGAGAGGTCCATATTTCAGCGCGGGTCAGTAACACGCCCAAGGAACAAACAGGCGCCACTCGGGACGTGCTGGATCGCGTAGATGAATGGGCGATCGACTTTTACTTCGATCGGCGGCGGCGGAGGTGACCGCAAACCGGTGGCTGCCATCATAGCAATGGCCGTCGCGGCTGCCGCTTCGGTTCCTTTTTCGTCCACGGCGATAAACGTCTTGTGAAAAATCTGCGAGATGTAGAGGTAATCGTTCGGTGTTCGTGGCGCGATCTTGTCGAAATTCGCGCTGCCCTTCGGTTGATCGAACGCAGTCTTCATCCCGAGCGCTTCAAATTGTTTGGCCAAAGTAATTGTTGGCGGCTCGAGCTTGAACTTTGGCAAATGAAGATCGATGTCGCGCTTTTGGAGTTTTGCGCAGCCAGCCAGTATGTCTCCGCTCAGTTTCGATTCGAGCCCGCGGAGCCCGTCTATATCGTCAGGGAGAAGGACCACGAACTGTAGCTCGTTGCCAGCGTAAGGAAGGCTTACGACAGTGAATCCTTCGCGTCGTGCGTAACCGAAATTCTTATCAGTCTTTCGCATCATCGGGACATCGACAGGGCCGGCGCCGCGAACGAAGAACGGCTCCGGTTGCGTCGCACTCTGGGAAAACTCACTCGCCCACGGCGCTTTCAGGTAAAGCGCGTTCGCGAGCACGAGGCGCGTTGTTTTGTCCAGCGCGCCTCCGGGAATCAGATCGCGAATTCGATCGCGAGTCTGGTCTGCCACCCATTTGTTGATGCGCTGCGTAGCCGCGGCGGGATCAGCTATGAAATCGAGCGGCTCGAATGCTCCGCCGAAATTTTGTTTCACCAATGACAGGTAAACCTCGCGAAAATGATACCCCTTCTGCGCAAAGAGGTGGTTGGCGATGTTCAACGTGATCGGTTCGCTTGGGCCGCCGAATTTCTTTGATTCTTTTACCAGCTCTGCCGTTTTCGTGCTCATCTGCTCGAGCGAATCCTGAAGCGCGGAGAACGAGGCAGGCACAACGCCATCATTTGGAAAATGCAGAACACGCGCCATCTCGCTGCGCGTTTCGCCGTCGGCGCCGGCGAATGTCATGGCCAGGGCGCTATCTATTGAGTACGGCGAGATGCAAAGGTTCCCGTCACCAGTGGCGAGTTGCCGGTGAAGATTGACCCCGAGCTCGTTCGTGGCTTTTGCGGCCAGGTCAAAATTGGTTGCTGCGTGCGCCATTGAAATGAGTAACGCGCCGAAAACATGCGAGATCAAAAAGCGTTTCATGCGGAGGATGAAACACCGAATCGGCGAACGTTGCGACGAATTTTGGACTGCGGCGACATGTCGCCGCTTTCAAAGCGCGGACGTGTCTGCGCACTCCAAAACCGAACGATCAAGGATTCTTCGACCTTACTCGCAATGACAAACGTCCCTTGTAGGGGATGACGACCGCTGATTTAGTGCGGACTCGTAATTCATGGGCGCACAG
>QHOX01000141.1 GCA_003219465.1 Verrucomicrobiota bacterium
TATCTGATCTTTCCCGACTTCAACAAAGTCGTGAACGACTATATCTTCGATTCGCCGATGGCGTTGTTCGAATTTATCCTGAGCTTTTGGCTTCTTTTTAGGGGTTTAAGACAGGTCGAGCCCAATCAAACGGCGGCTGGAACTGCCTGAACTTTTCGTGCATGATCAGCGACTGCCGTCACCGCAAACACTGCTTCGACTTATGAAACGACTACTAAAATGGATTGTTGGTCTCGTCTTTATCCTGTTGGTCCTCGCATTCCTTTTTCTGTTCGTCGCCTACTGGCGATCGACCAATGACTGCGGCAAGACCGCCGCGCCAGCCAATCCGATGAAAGCCATTGTTTACTGCGACTATGGAGTGGCTAATCTCAAACTGCAGGAAATCGAAAAGTCTGTTCCCAACGACGATCAAATCTTGGTCAGAGTTCACGCCGCCTCGATCAATCCCTACGACTGGCACTTCATCGAAGGCACGCCCAAGATTATTCGGTTGATTGCCGGCACCGGACTGCGGAAACCAAAGGATATACGGCTCGGTACTGATTTTGCCGGAACGGTCGAAACAGTCGGTAAAAACGTTACCCAGTACAAACCTGGCGACGAAGTTTTTGGCGGAAGCATCGGCGCATTCGCGCAGTATCTGTGTCGGCGCGCGACTGGATCAGTGGCGTTGAAGCCGGCCGGGCTTACGTTTGAGCAAGCAGCAGCGATCAACATCGCCGGTATCACCGCACTGCAGGCTGTCCGCGACGAAGGAAAAGTTCAGCCGGGCCAGAAAGTTTTGATCAACGGCGCCTCCGGCGGGGTCGGAACATTCGCCGTGCAAATCGCCAAATCATTTGGCGCGGAGGTAACCGGCGTTTGCAGCGCGCGCAATACCGAGCTTGTGCAATCGCTCGGCGCCGATCACGTCATCGATTATACAAAAGAGGATTTCACCAAGAGCGATCAAAAGTATGATGTCATTCTCGACAACGTTGCGAATCATTCATTGTCCGAATCTAGGCGCGTTTTAACGCCAAACGGCATTTATGTGATGATCGGCGGAGGCAGTGCAAATGAGCAAGGTTTCGTCGGAGCTCTTGGTAAAGCGCTGAATGCTGCGGTCTACTCGCGTTTCATTAAACAGAAAATGGGCATGATGATGGCCCAGCCGAGCACCAAGGACTTGACGCTTCTTGCCGAAATGGTCGAGTCCGGGAAGCTTAAGCCGGTCATCGACCGCACTTACAAGCTGGCAGAAGTGCCGGAGGCAGTCCGTTATGTGGAACAAGGCCACGCGCGCGGAAAGGTAGTAATCACCGTTGAGTGACAACGCGTGTTTGAAAAAGCTCGCTTTTGCTCAGGGTAGCCAGTCTGATTGTCACGGTATGGTCATGTTACGTTTTTTCAGCGTGGTGCTCGTCGCGCTGTGTTGCGTTGCTGCGGACCCAACTTGGAATCCAGCTGACGCTGTGAAAGAAGCCGAACAAGACATTCGCTCAGGACATATCAAGTTTTATTGGGCCGGCAGTGTTGCGTCCTTCCCGGTCGGAGTGCCGTTCGATGTGGCTAAGAATTATCCGAAAGCAAACGCTGGAATTGGCTGTGTCACGAACGACATACCACTTCGAGAAAGACAGCAAGAATACGCACGGCGGTACAACGAGAAGATGTTTGCCTACGTTTCTCAAAAGCACTAGTGCTCGTTTCATAAATGGCGCTGTCATGTTGAGCGAAGCGCTGCAACGAAATGTGACGTTCCTTAGTGGATCGGTCCAGATTCGACCCGAGATTGAAAGCCTGGCCTCGCGGACTTCGTCCGCTACGTTGCAGCTTCGCTTCGCTCAGAATGACATTGTGAGGTGATCCGCGGCTTCAAAGCGCTGCTAGCGTTGATGGGAAATGAGAGCGGTACGACTCGTGCAGATCGGAAAACCGCTCGAGGAGGCGGATATTCCAATTCCCGAGACCGGATCGTCCGACGTTTTGATTCGCGTTGCGGCTGCCGGGATCTGTCACTCGGATGCGCATTATCGCGCCGGCATTTCCAATATCGATTGTCTTTCGCTGACGCTCGGGCACGAAGTTGCGGGCCGCGTGGAAAAGACCGGCAAACATGTGATGCAGGTCTCAGCAGGCGACCGCGTTTGCGTACATTATTTGGTGCACTGCGGAAGTTGCGAGTTCTGTGTGCGCGGCTTGGAACAGTTTTGCCGGAGCGGACAGATGATCGGCAAACATCGCGACGGCGGTTACGCGGAATTCATCAAAGTTCCCGGCGCGAATGCATTTCTGCTTCCCGACGAGATTCCATTCGAAGCTGGTGCAATCATGATGTGCTCGTCGGCAACTGCGCTTCATGCTCTGAACAAGGCGCGCTTCAAAGCCGGCGAGTCGATTGCGATTTTCGGCTTCGGCGGACTCGGATTTTCGGCGTTACAACTGGCGCGCGCTTTCGATTGCGGCGACGTCTACGTGGTTGACATCAATCCTGTAAAACTTGCGTCAGCCGCTGGCATGGGAGCGATCGCGCTCGATGCCAGGGCGGCGGATCCGGTCGAACAAATCAAAGAAGCAACCGTTGGACGAGGAGTCGATGTCGCACTCGAATTGATCGGCTCTGCAAAAACGATTCGCCAGGCCGTACTCTGCCTGGGCCCGCTCGGACGCGCCGCTCTTGTCGGATTAACCGCCGAATCGATGTCGATTCATCCGTACACTGAGTTGATCAACAAAGAAGTGGAGATCATCGGCGTGTCCGATCATCTCGCCGCTGAACTCCGAGCGCTCATCGAATTCGCGCGCAGCGGAAAACTTCGATTTCCGCCAGAGACATTGCGCGTCGTCGACCTCAACGCCGCACAAATCAATGCGGCATTAGACGCACTTCAGGATTCCATTGATCACGTCAGAACGGTAATTGTTCCAAGTAGTGACAAGTGACGAGTTAAACGACTTCGCGGCGCGTTATGCGAAAGCGTGGTGCAGTCACGAACCGGAACGCGTGGCAACGTTTTTTGCGGCCAACGGTTCTCTGAAGGTAAATAACGACGCGCCGGCAGTTGGACGAGCAGCGATCGCGGCGATCGCCCGCGGATTCATGCGCGATTTTCCGGACATGACCGTCACCTTCGACAAACTCGAACCACGCGCAGACCGAACCGCATTCCACTGGACGTTAACCGGCACTTATGCAGGAACAGGCAATCACGTTCGGATCAGCGGCTGCGAACTGTGGAAGATTGACAATGCCGGCTTGATCGCCGAATCGAGCGGCCACTTCGATGTCGCCGAGTACGAGCGCCAGCTCAAGGGTGCGAGTTTGTAAATCAAAGAGGCGGTGCTCCGTTTTCTTTGTTAACTTTGTCGTCAAGCTCAGGACTGTGCGAAAGGCGTTGTGAAATACCGTTATTACATCTGCGATGTGTTCACCGAGACGCGCTTCGGTGGAAATCAGTTGGCCGTGCTGCCGGAGGCAAATGGCCTGTCGAGCGAGCAGATGCAGCAGATCGCTCGTGAGTTCAATTTCTCCGAGACGACGTTCGTATTTCCGGCAAAAGCGGGACACACGCGGCATGTGCGTATCTTTACGCCGGCCAGAGAGCTTCCGTTTGCAGGCCATCCGAATGTCGGGACCGCATTCGTGCTCGCGAGTATCGGCGAGTTTGGCGCGATCAAATCCCCTCTCAGCATCACGTTTGAAGAGGAGGCCGGTTTAGTTTCGGTCACCGTCCAGGAGTCCGCCGGGAGGATCGCATCATGTGAGCTCACCGCTCCTCAGTCTCTTGCTTTCGGAAAAACGCTTCCCGTGCAAGTCGTGGCAGCCGCGGTGTCTATCGATGACAAGGATGTCGTAACCAAAACACACGACCCGCAGGTGGCGTCTGTGGGTCTTGGTTTTATCATGGTCGAGCTGAAAGATCGCTCGGTACTCGAACGCGCGCGCATCAACATGAACGGATTTGAAGGGCTGGCTGCTCAGGGCGTCATGCCAGATGTGTATCTGTACACGCGAGCCAGCGACGGTTTTGACATTCGCGCTCGGATGTTCGCGCCGTTGAGCGGCGTTCCCGAAGATCCAGCTACTGGAAGCGCAAACTGTGCACTCGCCGGATTGCTTGCTCATTACAGTCCACAGCGGACCGGGAGTTTTGCCTGGCGGATCGCCCAAGGAGTCGAGATGGGGCGACCAAGTACACTGATCGCTCGTGCAGAGAAGGTGGACGGCGTCGTTGAAACGACTCGGATCGGAGGCGCAGCCGTCCTGGTCAGCGACGGCATGATTTACCTGGACTGATTGGTGGCGATTCAGCGACAGCCGAACCAATGACGCTCAACGATCTCGCCAATGTCGGACAGATCATCGGCGCTGTTGCGGTCGTGATCTCGTTGATCTACGTCGCATTGCAGATCCGACAAAACACGAACGCTGTCCGGTCTGCTACCGCGCAGACCGTGCACGAGCACTTTGCCAAATGGTACCACTTGGTCGCCCCCGATGATAACCTTTCCCAAATTGTTGCAAACGGATCGCTCTCGGAGAAGGAGTGAGTTCGCTTTATCGCGACCTTTATGGGATTCCTTTCCTACTCGCAAAATGCATTCCTGAAATGGCGCGAGGGACTGCTCGCTTCGCCGTTGTGGCTCGGTTGGGAGCTTGTCATCATGAACCTAGTCTGCGCGCCAGGAGGCCCGTATTTTGGAGAGACCGTGCTTATTTGTTTGGCGACGAGTTTCGGCGATAGATCGAGAATGATGTTATGAAAAGGGAACCGCATCCCGATGCGAAGCCGATGGGCGCGTTCAGCATTGGGCAGCACCCCGACTAGCTGCGCGCGCTCCGTCTCGCTGGCGGTTCGGCCAATTTAGCGATTGTGATCGGCGGCGTTGTCGGCGAAAACAGCGCGCGACGTGAAATCTGCGACTGAGCCATGAGCATGCACACTCTGCATCTCATCATCGTCTTCGCGCTGGTGGCGACGGTCTTCACTGCTTTCCTGCGCGAGTGGGCGTCGCCGGATCTAGTGGCACTCAGCGCGATGGGAGTGCTGCTCGTCACCGGTATCCTGAGCGCGGATGAAACGCTCGCCGTCTTCAGCAACAGCGCGCCGGTCGTGATCGGTTGCATGTTCGTCTTGAGCGCGGGACTCGAGCGCACCGGCGCGATCGACTCGCTCGCTCACGTCTTTATGCGGCTGGCGGGTAAGAACGAATGGCGTGCCTTACTCGCCCTCGCGCTTCTGATCGTGCCGCTCTCGGCCATGGTTAACCACCTTCCAGTGGTCGTGGTCTTCGTCCCTGTAATCCTGGCCTTGGCGCGTAACACCGACCTGAAAGCCTCACGCCTTCTCATCCCACTTTCTTTTTTCTCCATCCTCGGCGGCACCTGCACTCTGATCGGCATGAAGACCAATCTGCTCGTGAACGGAATCGCCCACCGTCGCGGTCTCCCGCAGTTTGGGATGTTTGAAATAACGCCGCTTGGACTCATCTACGCGGCGGTCGGGGTCGCTTATCTGCTTATCTTTGCCCGCAAACTTTTGCCCTATCGTGAGAGCCTCGCGGCCCTTATCGGCGGCGGAATGCCGAGGCTGTTTCTCACTCAGGCGGTGATCAGCAACACTTCACCGCTGCTCGGGAAAACAATCGCCGAGACGCCGCTCGCCCGGCTCCGCGAGGCGAAGATCATCGATGTGGTGCGCGACGGTGAGCGGATCGGCACGCCACTCGATAGGCTGCGCTTTGCCGCCGGCGATCAATTACTGCTTGAGACGCCGGTCGCCGGGGTCAAGGGAATCAAGGAAATGCCGGGCGTGCTTTTCCAATCGGAAGCCGAGCTCGGCGTCGCGACCACCAGCGAGCACGAAGCCGTCCTGATGGAAGGAATCCTCGGAAGCCGCTCCACCTTTCTCGGCAAGACGCTCCGCGACCTCAATTTCCGCAAGCAATATGGCGTTCACATCCTCGCCGTGCATCGTCAAGGCGAAAACCTGCGCGAACATTTCGAAGATGTGGAGCTGGACTTTGGCGACACCCTTCTTGTGCAAGGCCCGGCCGAGGGAATTCATCGCCTGATGCAGGAGCGCGACTTCCTCAGTCTCACCGAGCCGACCCAGCGCGCCTTTCGCCGGCACAAAGCGCCGCTAGCGATCGTGGCGAGTGGGAGCGTCATCGTACTCGGCGCGTTCCACGTCCTGCCGATCGCCGCCCTGGCCTTGATCGCCGCCGTTTTCATTGTTGTTACCCGCTGCCTCGACATCGAGGAGGCGCGCGGAGCGGTCGAATGGAGAATCCTCTATATGATTCTCGGCATGCTCGCGCTCGGCACTGCGATGGAAAAGACCGGTGCCGCCCACCTCATCGCCAGTGGGTTGACCGGCGCGGTCGGTCGCTTCGGACCGGCGGTTACGCTCTCGGTCACGTATCTTGTGGCGACGCTCCTCACCGAGTTGATCAGCAACAACGCTGTCGCCGTCCTCTTAACCCCGATCGCATTCGAAATTGCAGCCACAATGGGAGTCGACGCGCGGCCGTTCGCCGTCGCGATCATGTTCGGTTGCGCAGCCAGTTTCGCGACCCCGATCGGACACCAAACCAACACCTACGTTTTTGGCGCGGGTGGTTATCGCTTCTCCGATTTCCCGAAGATCGGCGCGCCGCTCAATATCCTTCTTTGGATTGTAGCGAGCATCCTCATCCCGATCTTCTGGCCCTTCGTGCCGAAACCCTGAGGCGTTTCTCGCGGAAGTCAGCCGGGACAAGGGATCCCCTGGCCGCGGCGTCATTTGTCCCCGTTCGAGACCATTTATCAACTGGCGTGATCGGCGACGGCTTTGGCTACGTCGATGGTGGAAGCGTTGCCGCCCATATCATATGTCCGCACGTTACCTTCCTTGATGACGCGCCCGATGGCCGACTTTAAACGCGTGGCGCGCTCCGATTTCGTTGAGCCAGTCGAACATCAGCTTCACCGTTAAGAGCATTGCGATCGGATATGTTTGGCGATGAATTCCGCCAATAGATCGAAAACGATCTCATGAAAAGAGAGCCGCATCCCGATGCAAAGCCGATGGGAGCGTTCAGCATCGGTGAAGGATGTTTGCCCACGAATAAGACGAAATGAAATCCGGGAACACGGACAGTTAGAGAATTCACGCCTGCCGCGCCGAAGGAGCCGAGCTTCTTCGCCTCTCCTCTTCGACCGAGGAGAGGATTGGGGTGAGGAGTCGCGATCACTCGTAAAACCGCACACAGTATTGCCGCGGATCGTGGCTGCCTCGAGAGTAATCGGCCGTTACTGCTTGTCGTATGCCGCTTTTTCTTTGGATTTCTTGCCCTGCTCATCAGAGCCGTGCGCCGTTACCATGCGGGACTTGCCATCGGCTGCTACCACGATGCGGCCTGTAATGGTTGTCTTGCCATCCTTCTTTACGGTGAACGCTAACGTGTGGTCATCAACCTTCTTGTAAGACCGCATATCGGACTTTTGATCACCGGTGACGGCATAGTCTGTTCCGTCAAATTTACCGGTCCACTCATTATGCGTCGGCTTACCGTCCTTGTCGGTGCCATCGATGATAACTTTCACTTGGTCGCCAGCGGCCTCATAAACAACCGTAGTGTTCTTTCCCTCCCCGGGGGTAAGCTTCGATTTCGCTTCATTTAACTTCCACGTGCCCATATTCGGGTCGTCGGCGGCGAAGCACGCTGCCCCCGCGAAAAAGCAAAGCGCCAGAGTCAATCCAATAGTTCTTGTTTTCATGCCTCCACCGAGCACCGATTTTCAAATCCCGTCAATGTTTCTTTTCAAACTAACAAACGGGAAATGCATTCGAATCAGCGGCTACGAACTTTGGAAGTTCGACAATGACGGACTGATCGCGGAATCAAAAGGAAACTTCGACCGCGCGG
>QHOX01000142.1 GCA_003219465.1 Verrucomicrobiota bacterium
TCTCCGGGTTTCCAAACATCACGCCAATTTTTTCGCGGATTTGATTTGTGAAGATGCAGCAGGTCCGCGCTTTTGAAATCAGCGACGTGAGCTTGCGCAGTGCTGCGCTCATCAGACGCGCTTGCGCGCCGACGGTCGTATCGCCGATTTCCCCTTCCAGTTCCGCTCTCGTCACCAGCGCCGCCACTGAGTCGAGTACGATCACGTCCAGCGCGTTGGAGCGCACTAGCGTCTCGCATATCCGCAGAGCTTCCTCACCGGAGCTAGGCTGCGAGACCAGTAAATCGTCAAGGTTGACGCCCAGTCTTTTTGCGTAGCTAGGATCCAGCGCGTGCTCGACATCGATAAACGCGGCAAGGCCGTCACGCTTTTGCGCCTGAGCGATGACCGTAAGTGCTAGGGTTGTTTTGCCGGACGATTCAGGGCCAAAAACTTCCACAACCCGTCCGCGCGGAAATCCACCGACTCCGAGGGCGCGGTCGATCAAGATGTTTCCAGTTGGAATGACATCGATATCAACGATCCTTTCGCCGCCCAAACGCATGATCGCACCTTCGCCGTAATCTTTCGCGATCTGCTGGATCGCCAAATCGAGGTTCTTATTTCGCGCAGCAGCCAGTTTATCAGCGGCTGTTTTGTCTTCGGTCTTTGTCGCCATATCAGGAAGAATCTAACTACGACGCACGCGCGCGTTCGCCAAGCACAAAAGCGATGGCCGGCGACCGACAGCAACGAAAAGCCCGCGAGCATGCATGCTCACGGCCTTAAACTTCGACGATCTTGATTGCTTACGAGACAGTGATCTTGCGGGGCTTGACGTGCTCGGCTTTGGGCAGAGTCAACGTCACGAGGCCCTGATCGATCTTCGCGCTGATTTTGTCAACGTCGATCGACGGATCGAGCTCGAATGTGCGCCGGAAATTTTCCGGACGCGATTCGCGGTGAAGCAGCGTTCCTTCCACTGCGGGAAGCGAACGCCGCCCGATGATCGCCAGCTCGTTGTTTTCGACCGAAATGTCGAGGCCATCCTTTTTGACGCCCGGCATCTCAATCTCCAGCATGTAGCCGTCGGCAATCTCTGTGACGCTGGCCGGCGGGGTAATACACTGCTCCGCCTGGCCGCGATCAGATTCACGAGTTTCTCGAGTTAGAGTATTCATGGTGAAATTCCTTTCAGTTTTCCTGTTTAGCTCACCTGGATTTGTTTCGGTTTTGCTTCCTCAGCTTTGGGCAATGTCACCTTGAGAATTCCATCCTCGTAGGTGGCACTCACCTTACTGGCATCGACAAGGGCCGGCAGCGTGGTGCTGCGGCGGAATGTGCCGACGTAGCGCTCAGTGCGCTGAGCCGTTTCGCCGTTGTTGCTCTCGCGCTTGCGCTCGCCGCTGATTGTGAGCGTCCCGTCATGCAAAGAAATGTCGGGGTCTTCCTTACGCATTCCGGGCAACTCGACCACGGCCACGAGATGGTCGCCGCTCTCATAGAGATCGAATGGGGGTGACCACCCGGTAAAAAGTCGACCCGTGCGGCCAAAACTAGACCAGAACGGTATATCAAAGAACGAGTTCAACTCGTCCCGCAAATTGCTCCAGCGATCCAATGCCGGCCACGGCGCCACATCCGGAGCTTGATAACGAATTAGATTCATAATTTTTGAAATCTCCTTTCTTGTATTGAGGATTTAAAGTTCAGTATCCACATAGCTCCCTCCGTGCCAGAGAGATGGTTGGGGCGATCCGTCATTCCAAAGCGAATAAAGTAAGTAGGTTACGGAGAAGCGCAGCGACTCTTCATCAGCCACCGCTGGTCTAATCTGGCACAGGCAAACTATTCACGCTCCGAATGGCGAGACAAAATTGCACTGCTCCTCGCGGGCGTACGCTGCCAACCGCTTGACAATTTTATCGTGAAGCGGTTACGAGTCGCATTGTGACCTCGCTGAGCGAAAGCCGGTCCGAACTCGATGCGATCACCGCCGACATCGAGCTCACACTCGTGAGCATCATTCAGGGTGTCGCGCTCACCGTGCTGATCGAAACCTCGCGTGAGGCGATTGCCAAATTGGACTGGATGATGTGGCCGTACGTGCTCTCGGGCCTGATCATCATCCTGGTCTTCTGGTCGCGCGTCGTGTTGCACATTCTTACGGTCATACGCTGGCCTTTAGAGTTCGGGCACAATTTTCTCTACATTGCCTGTGCCCTCGTGGAGGCGTTTTCATTCGCACAGCTTGGCAACCCTGCGCGCTGGTTCGCGTTCGTGGCAGCATTTCTCGCCGTCGGTTGGTTGCTGTTTGCGTATGATCTGCGCCTCATTCGCATGCGAGTGCGGGATCGCACCGGTGATGTGAGCAACCGCTTGTACGCGCTCGTGACACGCGATCAATGGCTCAACCTCGGATTGTTGTTGCCTGCTTTCTTTTTGGTGAATGTTGCCTGCTCGGTCGCAATTCACTTGCGGCCCGAGTTTTTTCTCGCCCGAGATGGACATATTTGGCTGATCGCGCTGCAACTGATCGCTTTCGGGGGATATTTGTCATACGTCGTGATCTTCTATGCCAAGCTCGCGCCCTTGATTGTGCCAGCGCGCTCGGAATGGCGGGCAAAAACCCGTGCCAATGGGACGTCCGCTTAACTGACCGGATCCACTCGGAACTGTTAGCGAACCGCGTCGCCTTCACCAGCCCTTACAATTGGTTTCACATGTGAAGGCAGCTCGCGTTTGCTGTCCAGATAAAGGACTACAAAAGCGATACCCAGCAACGGCCGGAGAATCTTTCCGAGAATACCCAAGGCGAAAGCTGATATGTCAAAACCGCTCGTCTGCTGGGCCTCAGTCATCTGTTGCAGAAGCGCTTGCGGGTCCTGTGTCTTCAGCAATTCATTGAAGTAGTGCTGCAGCATCACCCACTCTGGGCCGACAGTGATCGCCAGCACAAACGCGAACCAGATCGACGCGATGAACGCACCCCGCCACGAAGGGCGTTGAAACCATGCTAGGTCTTGTCCGCTGCGCGCGAGATTTCTGCTCTCGCGCAATGAATCGATAAACTCTGCGTTCTCGAGGACGGCAAACTGCTGCCAAAACAAAACAGTGATGAAAACAAACCCGAACATCCAAACCTGTAGGATGAGCAAGCCCATTGCCACGAGGATCAACAACACTGACGACGCCCCGGCCAGAGCGATAACTCCTATGCCAAGCCCAAACAAAATTAACAGAGCAAAGACGAAATTGACAAAGATGCACAGTGCCGCAACACGCGGCCAATATTTGACGGCTTCATTTAGCACGGTGACCAAACGGGATCGGCGTCCACCGGCGATTTGAGCCGTGAGAATTTGGATCCCTGCGACATAAACCGGCCACATCACAATCGATAAGATGAACATGAGAAAGGCAAAGCCCCCGGCAAGGACCGAGCGGGGATCGACATTGGAACGCTGCGGGAATTGCATGAAGGCAGTCGTTAACTGGCTTAATACCGAGGGCAATAAGACCAGCAGGGTGAGGCCAAGAAATTGGAAAAAACCTCTTCGGTAGATCTGAAGAGTCTCCCCTAAGATCTGAGCGAAGTTGCGGTGCGAGATTTGCAGTGGCGGTTGTGTCAAACGCCAGGCGCTCGGCGCCGCGGGCCCGCCTAAATCAAAGAGCCCGGGAATATCCGCTGCTGTTGTCCAAAGATCGACGTTGACTTGGCGCGCTTCATTGGCCGGGAGCAATCTACCCTCCGCTTTCCACTCGTGGAGGGTCTCGATATTGGCCGGGCCGTATTCTTTGCCTTGCACACGCACGATCCATTCGTCGGTCATGCCTTGATCATCCAGCATCATGCATCCAGAATCCAGCATCAGCCTTTGCAATGAAACTGCTGCTTATCGACGGTCACTACTACGTTTACCGCTCGTTTTTTGCTATCCCGAATCTCTCGAATTCCCGAGGCGAACCGACTAACGCCATCTTCGGTTTTACAAAAACGTTGCGCTTAATGATGAAACACTTGCAACCTGAGCTCGGCGCGGTCGTCTGGGACGAAGGTCTGCCGCAGAAGCGAGTAGAGCTGCAACCTGCTTACAAAGAAACCCGCAAAGAAATGCCCAAACCGATGATCCCCCAGCTTGAGTTTATCCAAAAACTTACCCCTTTGCTGGGCTTCCGAAATATTTCCCTTCCGGATACCGAGGCCGACGACCTGATGGGCTGCTACGCCATTGCTGCGTGCAAACGACCCGGAATGGAAGTGGTACTCGCGACAAATGACAAAGATTTGTTTCAGCTCGTGGGTCCATGCGTGAAAGTCTACACGACGGCTAAAGCGGATCTCGCCTCACCCAAGGATGCATTCGCATTACTCGGCGAAGAGCAAGTTACAGAGAAATGGGACGTTCCGCCCGGGCTGATTGGTGACGTGCTCGCGTTGACCGGCGATTCAGTGGACAACATCCCCGGGATCGGGATAGGGCGTAAGAGCGCCGCCGCGTTGATCCGGGAATTCGGTGGTCTCGAACCGCTACTTAACAATATCGACAAGGTCAAAAGCGTGCGCACCCGCGAGAAACTGGCCAACGCTCGCGAGCAAATTTTGCAAAACCGGAAAATGGTCGATCTGGACTGCGAGATGGAATTGCCTGTGGCGATCGATGAGCTGCGAATCGAGCCCGATTACGCCGCTCTCATATCAGCCCTCGAAAAATGTGAGTTTAAGTCGCTTCTTCAGGAGGTGCGCGACGAAGCGGCCCGAGTTGCCACCGCTGTGCAGGCAAATCTTCTCTAAAGCGACGAGCGTCTGTGGGGACAATCTTCAGGCTCGGATCGCGTGGTGTCGTCTCGTTCAAGGTTGTGAATACCGGAAATCTCACCAAGCACGAATTTTTCGTAAAAAAGTTCGAACGCCCACTGCCCGAGGCTGTCGAATCTAACAGGTTAAGGCGATTCGGGCGGTTGCACGAATTTCTCTAGAAGTTGTTTCTCCTTAGCGTGCGCTGCCCGAATCATTTTTTTGCCAAAATCCGCCGGGAGCAGCGACGTTTTGGGACGTGTTCGATAGACGCCGTTGGATTTCACACGTATGATGCGGCCTCTGCTCCTCCATGAATCCTGACGATTACGACGCGATTGGTGCGGCGCTTAAAGAAGACCTAGGGAACGGCGACATCACGACTGAGTTTTTCGTTCCCGAAGGGCTGCATGCTAGCGGACGCATTCTGGCGCGTGAATCAGCGGTCGTTGCTGGCACCGGGACGGCCACCGAAGTTTTTCGGAAGATTGATCCCGCGACTGACGTCCAGATCGTCCACGCAGATGGTGATGCCGTAGTTGCCGGCGATGTGGTGATCGAAGTGCGCGGGCTTGCGCGTTCGATTCTCAAGGCCGAGCGCGTTGCGCTAAATTTTCTTCAACGCCTCTGCGGCATCGCAACGCTCACCAGCCAGTTCGTTGACGCGGTCGGCAATCATCCGGCCAAAATACTCGATACACGCAAAACGACCCCAGGACTGCGTGTACTGGAAAAGGCCGCGGTTGTCGCGGGCGGTGGCGTTAATCACCGTTCCGGCCTGTACGACATGGTCCTCGTAAAGGACAATCACCTTGCCGCCCTCAGAGGGCTTTCCGGCTTTGCCGACCAAATTCGCAGGCTTCGCAAAGAACGGCCCGACATCCGCATCGAAGTGGAGGCTGACGATCTGGAGCAGGCGCGGGCTTTCGTCGAAATCGACGGCATCGACGTTATCCTTCTGGACAACATGGTTCCCGCTCAAATTCGGGAAGCTCTGGCGCTGAGAAGAAACAACATCAAGTTCGAAGCGAGCGGCGGCATTACGCTGAAAAACGTCAGGCGGATCGCAGCCACTGGCGTCGATTACATTTCCATCGGCGCGTTGACGAACGCTGCGCGCGCGATCGATCTCGGGCTGGAAATGACTCATGTCCCCGGCTGAGAAGGTGGACCCGCTGATCGCGGATCAACTGCAAGCCGCACTTCTCAGCGCTGTCATCGGCCGAGAGATCATTGTGCTCGAACAGACCGGTTCGACTAACGACGCCATTTTGCAGGTCGCATTTTCACAAGGAGCGCCGGTCTCCAGCTTGCCCGCCGTGGCCTCGGCGAAGGAGGGTCCGCCGTCGCTCGTAGACGAGGGTTTGGTTCTCTTCGCGGAGCATCAAACCGCTGGGCGCGGTCAGCGTGGTAACCGCTGGGAATCAACAGTGGGCAAAGGTCTTTGGTTTTCGATTCTGTTACGACCGAATATCCAGCTCATCGATTCGGGACGGCTTACCATTTGGGCGATTCAAGCCGTCTCGGACGTCATTCGCATCGAGTTCGGTCTCGACCCCGCAATCAAGTTGCCCAACGACGTTCAGCTTTCCGGGCGCAAAGTAGCGGGCGTGTTGGTCGAGATGCGCGCGCAACACAAGGCGCCGCACCTGGCTGTGGTCGGAATCGGAATTAACGTAAACCAATTCCGCGGCGATTTTCCCGCCGAGCTTCAGGAGAGGGCCATATCCCTCGCGATGGCGTTAGGCCGGCAAGTCCACCGTCAGAATTTTGCCGTCGCTCTCCTGCGAAATCTCGATGTTACGTATCGCGAGAAGTTCTTGAAAGCAGTCGGAGCCGTTAACTCTTCCCCTGCTCCGACAACCACTCGTGATAAACGCGCGGCGAAATTTCGGATGGCTTGATCTCGCTGCGCCCACCCCAGAACACGTTTGTGTAAAAAACCGGGATACCACTCGCTCGCAGATGTTGATCAATCGCCGCCTTATGATCGAGGAGCAGTCGCTTGTCCGTACCGTGCGCCACAGCCATGATGTTGACGTTCCTAAATTCCGGACCGGCTTCGCGCCAGTAGCAATGCGTTAAAATGTGATGACGGCCGACCTCACCTCCGGTCTCAACTTCCCGGCCGGCCGGCACCGCCCAATGAAACAAAGCGTTGAAACGTGTGACACGCACACCGCCCACGGATGGCTTGACGTGTTCAAGGAACGTTGAAAAACGCCCGACAATCTTTCGCGCATTCAAATCTTCGGCTACGCGACAGAATTCCTCGAGCGATACTCCGGCTTCGTTTGCTCGCGCGACCCACGGCGAGGGCTTGATCTCCTCCGGCGCGAATTCGCGCTTTAGAGCAAGCAAAACATCCCATTCGTGCTCGCTAAGGTTGACGCGCCGCACGGGAATCATTTTCGCCGGCTGATCAGTTTTGCTTCCGGGCTCAATCGCTTTACGCCGAACATGTCCAACGCCGAGTGTGAAAATGCCTTTCGCCGGCATTAGACGAAAACGCTCTGCGCCAAGTTTTTTCGCCAGCAGTTCGCAATGCGTTTGGAGCGAGAACCCCTGAGGAACCTTTAGAGTCGTCCAGAGTTTGTAGTCCGATCCGGCGCTGGCGGTGTCGGTCGAGCGGAGCACCACATGACCCGAGAACGGATCGCGTTGAAACATCCAATCGAACGCTCCGTCGATCTTCTCTTCCGGAACCTTCCACGCCACCAGCGCGCCCTCGGCGAGGTTCGTCGCAAGCAAAGTTTGCCGGACGCGCCGGATCGTCGCCGCGCGTAACATGGCGGCGATGCGCGCCATCACAACCTCGACACCCACACCGGAGCGATTGGCAATCTCCTCGAACGGCTCGCGAACAAATCCTTCGATCTTGTCCTCCGAAATCGCGAGAATTTTCGCGTTGATCGGATCGTTGTGCTCAACCGGAAGCATGACAATTAATCCGCCGTGCGGCTAGGATTGTCCAACCCCCACCCGCCGCGTTTTTCAGATTGCGCAAATAAATACAGCCGCAAAGTGGCAGCTGGTTCCGGCGAGCACGAATAGATGCCACACAAAATGGGCATAACGCAGCCGCTCGTTCGCAAAAAATAAAGTGCCTGCTGTGTAAGCTATGCCGCCAGCGATTAGCCAAAGCAGAGCCGACAACGGAATTGCTAGGGCGAGCGGACGTATGAAGATGAGTGAGCTCCAACCGGTTCCGAGGTATAGAGTCATCGCAAGTCTCCGATGGCGCAGTGCGCCCCGCATTGCCTTCATCATGACCCCGAAAAGCCCGAGTGCCCAGACGATCCCGAGCATAGTTAACCCGCCCGCGCCGCGCAACCGACCCAGGGCAAACGGCGTATATGTCCCCGCGATTAACAAAAATATCGCCGAATGATCTATTACTTGGAGGATGGATTTTACCCGCGTCTGCGGCCACGCGTGATAGACCGTCGACGCGAGGTAAACGAGCAACATCGTTAGGGTAAAAATGCTCGTACCGATGAGAAAAGAGAGGCTGCCATGGTAGAACGCCGCCAGAAGCAGAATCGGCGTGCCGATCGTCGCCGCCACGAGTCCGATGCCATGGCTGACACTGTTCGCCAATTCCTCGCCAGCTGATTGCGCCCGCACTGGCAATGCCAGCGACTCGTCAACAACATTCATCGTCCTCATCATGCAACGCGCATCGAGGGATTTTGCAAAGCAAAATGGGGCGCTCGCTGCTTGCCCGCGATTCTTTCGAAGTTGAACGTTTGGACCGAATGATCAAAGCGATCTTTTTCGACGCTGCCNNNCGCTTACATAGGTCGCGAAGTCGGATTAGATCTCGATGCGCACGAATTGGATCGCGCATTTCACACAGCATGGCAAGAAATGCCGCGACGCCCGGCCATCGAGGGGCCGCGCGAAAACGACGACAAAGGTTGGTGGCGCGAGCTCGTTAGTCGCGTATTCGATCAAGTCGCGCCTTCATTGAGCGAATTTGACCGCGACAATTTCTTCGAAGTCGCCTACGAACACTTCGCTGAACCAGGTGTCTGGGAGCTTTACCCCGAAGTGCTGGGCGTGCTCGACGAACTGGTGCCTCGTTTTCAACTCGCCGTGATTTCAAATTTCGATGGCCGCTTGCGCTTGATCCTTCAGCACCTTGGAATCTCAAAATATTTTGCCCACATATTCATTTCGAGTGAGCTGGGTGCCGACAAACCGGATCCGGAAATTTTTCGACGCGCTCTAAACCTAATCCATCTAAATGTGAACGAGGTCCTTCA
>QHOX01000143.1 GCA_003219465.1 Verrucomicrobiota bacterium
GGTCGCGCCGCCCTTGGCCTCGATGTTCTTGGCAATAAGTTCGTCCACAGTCGGCTGATTCGTTCCCTGCGCGAAAATTGCCGGCGTGCTGAGCGCAGCAACCATAAGAGAAATTACGAAACGCAGATGCATATGAGGTTTCTAAGACAGATATGAGACAGCGAAGTGCCACCGATATTCAAACGAAGTCGAAACGCAAGCTGTTGTCGCAGAAAAAATTGCTTTTGAATCGGCTGCCTAATGTTCCGCTTCGTTCCGCCTCTCCCCTTGAAGGGCGAGAGGACTGCCTGCCGCGCCGTAGCGATGCGAAGGCGGGAGGTGAGGGGTTGAACGTTCTGATGACTGTGTGTGAAGCAGAACTCTCACCCTCCCCCTCTCCCTCACCGAGGGCGAGGCGACGTGTGGAAATGCAGACGTCTCATCAATCCACTGTGAGAAGGCCAATTTTCGTATCACATATGCCGTTGTCATGTTGAGCGAAGCGAAACATCTCTGGCCTATTTCCATTCGGGGCAGCTCAGTCCAAAACAACGATCCGAGATTCTTCGCTTCGCTCAGAATGACAAATGAATAAGATCGATGCTAGGCCAAGATAGAAATTCCATCCGTGCATTCGAACAAACAAACAAACGCCAGGCTGGTCGCCGCGAATTCGCGGCGTTCTGGTGGCAGGAAAGAGCGCGAGAAGTCTGCAAAAACAAAATCCGATGTTCGTGCGTACTCCTGCTTGTTACCCGGTCCATGGCAACTGAATACGCTCATCTTCTGCTTGTCGATTCTGGCGACGGCCGTTCCCTACGCGGGCGATCTCCATCTTGGTTTCTTCCGAATTGACGATCCGCAGTACGTCGTCGGCAACGCGTGGATCCAGGGCGTCACGTGGGAACACGTCAGGCAGATCTTATCGAGTCCGTACTACCTCAACTATTCCCCACTCCATCTGTTCTCGTACATGCTCGATCACGCCATCGCAGGCTTGAACGCCTACGCGTTTCATCTATCCAACAATCTCTGGGCGGGGGTGGTTGCCGGTTTCGTTTATCTCGTTACGCTCGCACTGACTCAACATCGACCGACTGCAATCGCTGCTGCTCTTTTGTTTCTAGTTCATCCGGTGCACGTGGAAGCCGTCGCTTGGATTTCGAGCCGCAAAGATTTGGTCGCGGCAGCATTTGTACTTCCTGGTTTTCTGGCATATCTAAAATACAGAGAGCACGGTGCATTTACCTGGTATCTCGCCTCGCTGCTGCTGTTTCTCCTCGCGTTATTGGGAAAACTCTCAGTTGCCGCTTTCCCGGCCGTGTTACTCGGCCTTGACCTATTTATTGAGAAGCGGCCGTTGAGCCGATCGATAGCTGACAAAATTCCGTTCGTGCTTCTCGCGGCACTCGCAGCAGTGGCCGTCCAGCATGCGCAACCGGGAACAGGAGCACGGCCTGACATAAGCATGCGCGCAACATCGTTTGTCCAAGGCATGTGGCTGCTCACCGGGCTTGGAAATTATGTGCTCTACCGCGTTCCGCCCGCCAACGGAACCGTATTAGCTCAACTTGCAGGAGCAATCTTTCTCCTTGCCTTGTTCATGTTCCCATTACTGCTGCGCAAGCGTTATCCCCTGGCCACTGTCTTGATCTACTGGATTCTTTTTACCTATCTGCCGACGCAGGTGCTGCCGTTCTCGTATCCGGTCACGGACCGCTACTTTTTTTTGCCATCCGTAGGAGCCGTCATTCTGATTGCATGGCTGGTATTCAAGGCCACCGATCACTTGCCAAAATGGAACATAGTCGCCGCAACGGCACTCGTCGCCGCCATCAGTTTCGTTTGGCTCAGGAAAACCGTTGATTACATGTCGGAATGGCAGGACCCGCGTTCCGTTTGGTACGCTGCAACGCGCAAGACGAATGACGTTCACGTGTACTACGAGCTTGGATGGGAATACCTGGACAAATCGGCAAGGTTGGGAACAACGCTAAGGAATCCTCCAATTCCTGTAGAACAATCAAGACAGCTCGCTTCACTCGTTTGGAAAGATGATGCCCGGCTTCCGCAGTTGCTGTCCGAACTCTCGGCCGACCAGCATACTGGATCGACCGAAAACGCCTTTAAAGAACATCTCCAGAGGAAAGCAGCAGAGAATTTTGACGCCGCCCTAACGAGAAAAGGCGAACATCTCATGCCCGATCTGTTTCTTAGCCGCGGGGTGCTGTTCCTCGATACAAGCGATATGCAAGCGGGAAAGAAAGAATTTCTTGCAGAATTGGACGAGGCGTCGCAGTTGCCATCGCCTGAAGCACGGCAGGAAGCCCTAATCGCGTGTCACTACAATCTGGCTGTTGCGGAACAAGGGCTCGGCAACTTAAAGGAGGCCTTGTCTTGGATGAGGCTTGCCGAACAAGAACAGGATCAACTCGGCAGAACCGTTATTCCCGGACTCAGCGACAACCGGCAAAGACTCGAATCAACGATGGCAACTCACGATCACGAGTAAGCGATCATCTCGTGGATCGGCGACTATCTACTTCATTCCTCCCGCAGGAGTTTGGATGGATCGACGGAGAGCGCTCGCCGCGCTGGAGCGACAGACGCTGCAATGCCAAGCATCGCCATCGTTAGCACCGCACCGACGACGACGATGGGATCTCGCGGATTCGGTTGATATACAATTTGCTCCAGTACTCGACTGGCAAAGGCGCCTATTGACAGCCCCACCAATGATCCGACTCCGAGCAGCACGATCGGGCGTCCCACCGCTGCGCTGATGACGTGCATCGTGCGCGCACCCAGCGCCACGCGTATCCCCAGTTCCTTCATCCGGCGGCTCACGTTGTAGGCCGCAATGCCGAAGATGCCCGTCGCCGCCAGCATCGCCGCGAGCAGGCCCATGATGCCCAACGCTATTGTCGCTGCTCGTGCCGGAAATAGCGGACCTGCTAGAGCGTCCGACCAGCTCTGCACTGTGACTGGCGCATTTGGCTCAATGGCGTCGAGGCTGCGTTCAATCAACGGCACCATCTCTTTCTGCGCCTTGGACGAACGCACGACGAAAACTGTGTTGGCTTGCTCGTTTTGCGACAACGGCAGATACACAACCGGCTCGGGAGACTCTTGCATCTCAAGGTATTTGCCGTCCTCCGTTACACCCACCACTTCCCTCAAGTGGCCCAAGAATATGAAGCGTTGTCCAATCGCCGCCGCTGTGTCGCCCCACATCTTGCGCGCGAAGGTTTCGTTCACAATCGCGACAAAAGGAGTTTGTGTGGTGTCGCTCCATGAGAGATCCCGCCCACGCAGGAGCCGGGTGCGTGCAGCCTCGAGATAGCCTGGCGAGATAGTAAACCCAAACGGCGCCAACACGGAATTGTTCAGCGTGAACTCTATCGTCCCGGGCGGGAAAACGGGAATACCCCGCAGCCCGCCAGTGAAGGGCGGTTTACTCAGTGTCCCCACCGCGGTAACACCAGGGATGCTTCGCAAGCTGTCGATCATCGCTTTCTTTTTTTCAAGCGGGGCGTCGCCTTTCGATTCCAGCTCGCGCAAGTCTATTTCAGCCAGCATTGCGCCCTGCGGCTGGAAACCGAGCGGGGCGTGCAGCATCCGCACCATGCTGCGAATCGCGACGAGGGAGGACGTTACCAGTAGCGTACAAATTGCAATTTGCGCGCCTAACGACACGTCGCGCAGACCAAATCGCCGCAGAGGTGTGACATCCATCGAACCGATCTTCATTGCCTGCAGCGGACTGCTCTGCCACACAGTTCTCGCCGGAATCATTCCGAACAACAGCGCGCTCACCAATGTTAGGATTACGGCTACCACGTAAACGCGAGCATCCACACTAACTGCCAGATGGTTATAGGGCGAATTCCCGAGGAAGCTCGGCAGTGATCCCCGATCCAGAACACGAAGCAGCAGAGCCGCAGTCACCAGCCCGGCCGCTCCGCCGAGCAGCGAGATTATCAGCGCCTCAGTCATGAGTTGCCTAACGAGCCGCCAGCGGCTTGCTCCCACGGCTACACGAATCGCCAAGTCCCGCCTGCGATCCGCTGCGCGCGCCGCAAACAGCGTGATCAGATTGACACACGCCCCAGCCAGCACCAGCACAGCCAGAGCGGTTACGCCGTAAAGAGAACCACGAATGACGTCACCGGTGTCCGCGTAGAGTCCCGGACGGACGAGTCGCAGCGGCAGTCCGGTGTCTGTCTGTGGATACTCCTTTGCCAGTGCAGCAGAGATCGCGCTCAGATTTTCCGTTGCCTGTTGCGGCGTCACGCCTTGTTTCAGCCTGCCCAGCACGGTCAAAGGTCTGCCGGTCCGGTTCCGCAAATAATCCGAGTCGAAATAGTTCACGATGGGTATGTAATAATCTGGCCAGACAAATCGCTCCGTCCCATGGAACCGCGTCGGTGCCACGCCAATCACTGTGAAGGGATCCTTATAGAGCCACACGGTGGTACCGACTACGCCCGGATCAGCGTTGAATGCGCTTCGCCAAAGGCTATCGCTCAACACGATATAAGGGGCTGAATTGGGACCATGCTCGTCCTCCGCATGGATCAATCGTCCTACCTGCGGCTGCACTCCCAGCAGATCGAAATAGTTGCCGGTAACTGCATAGCCGGAGACATTCCTCACGGCATCGCCCCAGCGCAACCTCGCATGACAGAATCCGTAGAAGCCCCCGATGTCGCTAAAGGTGGTGTTTCGCTGCCGGATGTCCTCGAACGCGGGATACGATGTCGTCAGCAGCTTCCAGTTCGTCCACGAACCGATGCGGAGCTGGTAGAGATTCTGTGGATCGTTTACATCGAGCGGACGCAGCAGAACCGCATTCACTAGTCCGAAGACGACAACGTTTGCCCCAATCCCCAGTGCGAGCGTGAGAACCGCCACAAATGCGAATCCAGGCGATTTCCGGAGTTGGCGCAGCGCGAAACGAAGATCGTTCACAGAAACATCATTCTGTGCGCAGCGCCTGAATCGGATCAACGTGTGTAGCTCGTCGGGCCGGGAACAGACAAGCCAGCAACGCAATTGTTGCAAGCAAGATGGTCGCGGCCGCGAGCAGTGCCGGATTGTGCGCCGAAACCTCATACAATTGCGACGCAATCAAGCGTCCGAGCGCGAATGCCGACACGATCCCAATGGCGAGTCCTATCAGGACGGGTCTCATTCCCTGCTTCAGGATGAGGCTTAGCACGTCGCGCGTTTGCGCGCCCAGTGCCATCCGGACGCCGATCTCGCCGGTGCGTTGCTCGACCGTGTATGCCACGGCGCCATAGATCCCAATTGCTGCCAGCAACAAAGCGACGCCGGCAAAAATTCCGAGCAGCCAAGTCATGAGCCGCGTCTGGCCGAGGGCTTGTGCGATGATTTTCTCCATTGATTGTGGCAGCGCGATTGCAAGACCAGGATCAACAGTCGCGAGCGTTGAGCGCACTAATTTTGTAACCGCATCCTCTCTCAAATTGCTGCGCACCACAATCGTCGGGAATGGAAAGTTTTCCTGCGCCCACGGACGATAAAATTCCATGTCGTCAGGCTCGTTGACCTTTCGCGAGCGAACGTCGCCGACGATGCCGACGATTTCGCACGGCGTGCCGAAACTCGTGACCAAAAGCGTTTTGCCAATCGGATTTTCGCTGCCGAAAACCTTCTTTGCGCCTGACTGACTGATGAGAACGACGTTCTGATGATCAGTGGTATCGTGCTCATCGAAATCGCGTCCTGCCAAAACAGGAATGCCCCAAGTCTTGAAATAACCCGGCGAAACGTCGTGGCTCGGGGCCGTCGCTCGCTTGTCCACCGGCAAGACTTCGCCGTCAGCGCGCGAATAAAGCGTCGCATTTCCGCCGCCGGCCAGCAGTGGAATATCACCGCTGATGGTAACATCTTGAAAACCTGGAACCGCTCGCAACGAGGCAAGCAAATGCTCTACAAAACGCTGCCGCGTCTCGATATCAGAGTATTGCGATGTCGGTAAAGTGACGAAGCCAATCCAAACATTTGTGTACTGGTAGCCAACGTTTTGCTGATTGAGACGAATAAAACTCGCGATCAACAATGCAGCGCCGGCGAGCAGCGTCACCGAGAGCGCCACTTGTGCGCCCACGAGGATTTTTCGGAAGCGCTGTTGCCTCACGCTGCCGCTCACCCCCCGGCCGCCTTCCTTAAGCCCTTCTACCAGATCGCCATGCGAGCTTTGAAGCGCAGGATAGATTCCCATCAGCAGCCCGGTCACAATCGACAACGCAACTGTGAAACCGAGCACTGGAAAAGAAAGGTTAACGCGTGTGTTGGGATCGAACGGCAAAAAATTCGCGGCCATTTTCGGGACGAGCGGGACCAACTGCCAGGCCAGCGCGGCACCGACGATTCCGGCGAAAAGACTCACGAGCAAACTTTCAAACACGAACAGCCGTACGATGCCGGTGCGAGATGCGCCAATCGCCATTCGCAACGCGATCTCACGGCGACGGCCGCTGAACCGGACCAACAACAGATTTGCAACATTGCTGCAGGCGATGAGCAACACGAAAGCTACCGCGGCGAAGAGTGTCGCAAACGCAGGGCGCAAATTTCCGCTCACATCCTCCGGAAGCGTCTTAAGTGTCGTAGCTAACACGGTATCGATCTTCCCCGGATAGTCGGCGCGATAGCTTTGATCTAGCGCAGCCAACGCGGCTCGCGCTTGTTCTACGGTCATTTCCGGTTTCAACCGGCCTACGACGCGCAAAAAGGTGGTGCCGCGCATCATTCGCTCGTACGTGAAACCGGGAATCACGTACGGCTTGGTTGTCCAGACCTCGGCGTTCGGACCGACCCAGGCAAACGGCAGATTCGGCAACACACCAACAATCGTGTGCGTCACGCCGTCGAGAGTGATACTGCGGCCAATGACGTTCGGGTCTCCGCCCATTCGTTTCTGCCAGAAATTCTCTGTGACCATTGCCACATCAGCGCCTTCCTCTTCGTTAGGCAAAAAGTTGCGGCCACGAATTGGACGCAGACCGAGCACGTCGAAATAGTTCGAAGTTACCCTGCCACCGAACAATTGCACAGCGTCGCCAAGTCCCGTCAACGTGAACGCAAACAGGTTTTCGGCAGCGAGATCCTCACAAATTGTCTGGCCAGCGCGATAATGCTGAAACCGTGGGAGCGACAGAGGAAGGTCGACCAACTTGCGATCCGGCGCGTTGGAAAGAAAGTGCACAACGCGCCGCGGTTCTTTAAACGAAAGACTCCGCAGAAACAAATCGTTGATCAGACTGAAGATTGCCGTATTTGCGCCGATCGCGAGCGCGAGCGTGATCACGGCGATGATGGTGAATCCCGGCGTTTTCGTCAGGGTCCGGAGCGCGTATTTGAAATCAGAGATCATAAGTATTTGTTGTAATTCGTTAGGCGACAATCATGGGGGAGCACCGTCTTTCATTCAGCGCGAAGGGCAATAACAGGATCAACACGCGCGGCGCGCCGGGCGGGTAGCCAGCACGCGATCATCACCGCGATGCCGAGCACGATCGCGGCGGAAATGCACGCGATCAGATTCGGCGCCGGCATTTCGGCCCATTGATTGCGGACCAGACGCACGACTCCGTAAGTCGCGAGCCCGCCGGCAGTGAATCCTAACAAGAGCAACGCTGCGCCTTGCTGCGCGACGAGCTGAATAATCTGACGCGCAGTGGCGCCAAGGGCGCTTCGGATGCCGAACTCCCGTTCGCGTCGCGCTACCTGGAGCGCGAGCAGGCCATACAAACCCACAGCAGCGAGGACGAGCCCGACGAGTCCGAACGATGAGACGAGAACGAAAATGAATCGCTCGGTCGTGCGCGAGCGCGTTGCGGCATTCTGGAGCGAGAGAAAGTTATACGCGGCGAGATTCGCATTCGCACGGGCCAGCGCGGCGCGGATCGCCGGCTCGTTTACCGAGCGGCCATCGGTGTGCAGAACTAAGGTGATGTCGTCGAGCGATGTCGTCGCGTGCACGAGCATTTGCGCCAGTGGCCGCGCGACCATGCCAAGCACTTCGCCATCGCGTGGATCGGCGATCGCTTTCATATCGCCGACGACGCCGACAATCGTGAACCACGGGCGAGTTCCATCGAGCCGGCCCCAGCGAATGCGTTTACCGATCGGCGAATCGTTAGGCCAAAAACGTTTCGCGATACTTTGGCTGACAATGCAGACCAGCGGCGCGTCGGCAGTATCGCTCACGTTGAAATCGCGGCCTTGCAGAATCGGCTGGCCGACGCTTCGGAAATACCCGGGCACAGGCACGCGCGAGTACGCAGTGTAGACGCCGCGTGGCTCCGGTGCGGGCGCGCCCTCGGCGTTGAACAGCATCAATGTCCATG